>JASHWN010000162.1 GCA_030044035.1 Xanthobacteraceae bacterium | reverse complement strand
TACGAGGGGCTGAGCAATCCGTTCAAGCGCATGCTCGAGGGTTTGCGCGCGGTGCACGATTTTGCGAATTTCCGGGTGCTGTTCAAAAATACCGACGCGGACCGCGCCAGGCTGCGCCGGATGGAGGAGCTGTTTCCGAACCCCTCGCATCCGGTGGTGCGCACGCATCCAGTCACCGGGCGCAGGAGCATCTACGTCAACCCGCAATTCACCTTGCGCATCGAAGGACTCGAAGCGGCGGAGAGCCGCGCGCTGCTCGACGTGCTGTTCGCGCAGGCGCAAGTGCCGGAATATCAGTTCCGGCTGCGCTGGTCGCCCGGCACGATCGTGCTCTGGGACAACCGCTCGACCCAGCATTACGCGGCCAACGACTATTATCCGGAGCGCCGACGCATGGAGCGCACCGCCGTGGTCGGCGACGTGCCGTATTGATCGATCTGTTTACATTGCGTTTATTCAGCGCGGTCGGATAGCAAACAAAGGCGTGCTGTTCTGAATGCTTTGTTGAAATTTGACATGCTTTGCGCAAATTAAGCTCGGTTTGTTGCTTTTCCCTGCCATCCGCTCGTTCCCCATCCGCAAGCGCAACACTTTGTGAGCGAACGGAAAAGCCGTCCCGCGGGTTTCCAAACAGGAGACAACAAGGAGGCGCTGGTTTTCCAAACAGGAGAGAAAGGAGACTCACCATGACGGTGAAGAAACTTATCGCAGCAACGGGTGTGCTCGTCGGCGTCACGCTGGGGAGTGCGACGGCGTCGTTCGCCCAGTATTATGGCGGACCATATGGCTATGGTGGCGGACCATATGGCTATGGCGGACCATACGGCGGCGGACTCTACAACTATGCACCGGGCTACGGCGGATACTACGGCGAGGTCAGTCCCCCGTACTGGCTGAGAGGCGGCCCCGGCCCGCGTGTCGGGGGCGGCAGTGGTACGGGTATCGGTGCCCAGCGCTAATCCCCGCGGCCTAACCGAAGTCAGGAGAAACCCGGCGCCGGTCGCCGGGTTTCTTTGTTTCTGGCGCCAGTTCGAGCACAGGCGCGCCGCCGACAAGCAATGCGGCTCCGGTACCGGCGCCGGCGCGGAATCCGGATCGAAATAAGCCGCGTTTTCCTAAACGTCCAAACAAAAGCCCGGCCGCATAGGCCGGGCTTCTTCCGTAGAGTGCTGTTGCCGCGATCAGCTCACCGGGTGGTGCCGCACCTGCCGATAGGTGTGCCGGCGCAGGTAGCGGCGATGGTGGTAGACCCGCGCTGGAGGTCCCTCCACCGGGTAGGCGGCATAAGTTGGGGCAATGCCGAGCAGCCCCTGAACGCCGCCGATGACACCCCCGACTGCGCCGCCGACCACGGCGCCGACCGGCCCAGCGGTTTCTCCTCCGACGGTGGCGCCATGCGCCACGCCGCCTGGAATCCCCTGCGCCTGCGCCGCCAGCGGACAAGCGAGTGCCGCAAAGACCGCGCCTGCAAATACGATGTGAAGCTTCACGCCACGACCCCTCTCTGTTTCTGTCTGAGATGCAGGGCATGTCGCCGGAAATCGCGGCATTTACGCGACGGTAGCGTGGCGGCAATGGGTTGGCGGCCGAGTGCGGCAAACGGATCACACCGGCTCCACGGCGAAGGAGTTTTGCAGGTTAGGAGCCCGGCAATTTCCGCTCGTTCCCGCGAAAGCGAGATGCAGTACTGGATCTTCGCGTGCTTTACGCAACGCGCGGAGCGGCATACTTGGCTCCATTGCGCTGACAGGGCACACTATCTTTTCCGTGCCGGTTCCCGCGACTTATTTTCCGCCCTGTCCTTGACAATGTCCGACAGCTCACCATCGCAAGCTTCGCAGCGCCCGCAAACCATCGCCGTCATCGGGCTCGGCAGTATCGGCGGCGTTGCCGCCGGCTGCCTTGCCGCGGCCGGTCGGCACCGCGTGATGGCCTGCGTCCGCCGCCCGATCGACAAGCTCGTGCTCGACCAACCGGGCGGCACCGCGCAAGTGCAGCTCGCGGCGTTCACCGATTCAGCGCAGATCAAAGAGCCGGTCGACTGGGTGCTGTTGTGCACCAAGACGCACCAGACGCAATCGGCGGCGCCGTGGCTTGCGCGGCTGTGCGGGTCGAACACCCGCGTCGCGGTGCTGCAGAACGGTATCGGTCACGTCGAGCGGGTCGCGCCGCTCGCCGATGGCGCCGCCGTGCTGCCGATCATCGTGTATTACAACGGCGAGCGGCTCGCTCCGGATCGGGTGCGGCTGCGTCAGGGCAGCGATCAGGACCTGGCGGCAGCGGACGACGCTGACGGCCGCGCTTTCGCGCAGCTGTTCGCCGGCACGCCGCTGCGCATACAACTTTGCGCCGACTTCGCCACGCTGATCTGGCGCAAGCTCCTGATCAACGCCACCGCCAATCCGATCACCACGCTGACATTGCAGCGCCAGGCCGTGCTGCGGCGCGCCGAAATTGTCGAGCTTTGCCTCGCCATTCTGGCCGAAGCCGTCGCGGTGGGGCGCGCCGAAGGCGTGCGGCTCGCCGACGACGAACCGCAGCAAGCGCTCGCCACTTTGTTCACCTTCTCGGGCGAGCTCGGTACCTCGATGTATTTCGATCGCCTTGCCGGCCGTCCCCTCGAGGTCGAGGCGCTCACCGGCGCCATCGTCGCGGCCGGCGAGCGCCACGGCATTCCTACGCCGCTCAACCGGGCGCTGCTCGTGCTGTTGCGCGCGATCAGCGATGCGGCGACGAGCGGCGATTGAGGCGGATCATTTCCGGCCGGCTCCGTATCGCAACGCCGATAAATCAGATGCCATCGAGGCGCGGCTTTGCTACAATCGCCTCATGAGCCGACGACCGAGCGATCCGCGCAGCGGTGATGTGCGCGCCGCAGCAGAACGAGCGTTTAAGGCCGTGACTGCACCCAAGCCTGTGGCAGCGGCACCGAAGGCGCCGGCCCTGCCCGGCGCCAAGGAAATGGTGTCGCTGCGTATCGACCGCGATGTGCTCGAGCACTTTCAGGCCGAAGGCCCCGGCTGGCAGGATCGGATGAACGCGGCGCTGCGCAAGGCGGCGGGGTTATAGTGCACTTCGACAATTCGTGATTTGTCATGCCCGCGAAAGCGAAAGCGGAGCATCCAGCAAACGCCTGATTGTCGGTGAATGCCGGATCATCCGCTTGGGCTTGGGCGGATGACAATCAAAGAAGCGATCTCACTCCGCGGCCAGCGCGGTTTCCTTCAGCGGCAGACCGAGCCGCTGCCAGACGTCGACCAAGGCCTCGGCGAGCGTGTCGATCAGCGCGTCGTCGTGGTACGGGCTCGGCGTGATGCGCAGCCGCTCGGTGCCGCGCGGCACGGTCGGATAATTGATCGGCTGGATGTAGATGCCGTGCTCGGCGAGAAGAAGATCGCTCGCCGCCTTGCAGCGCTCCGGGTCGCCGACAAAGACCGGCACGATATGCGTCGGGCTCGTCATCACCGGCAGCCGCGCCGCGGCGAGCACCGCCTTGGTGCGCGCGGCGCGGTCCTGGTGGCGCTCGCGCTCCCAGTTCGACGTCTTCAGATGGCGGATCGCCGCGGTCGCCGCCGCGCAGACCGACGGCGGCAGCGCCGTGGTGAAGATGAAGCCCGGCGCATAGGAGCGCACCGTGTCGATTAAGGCCGCCGAGCCGGCGATGTAGCCGCCGAGACAGCCGAACGCCTTGGCGAGCGTCGCCTCGATCACGTCGACGCGGCCCATGGCGCCGTCGCGCTCGCAGATGCCGCCGCCGCGGGCGCCGTACATGCCGACGGCATGCACCTCGTCGACGTAGGTCATGGCGCCGTAGCGCTCGGCGAGGTCGCAGATGCGGTTCACCGGCGCCACGTCGCCGTC
>JASHWN010000020.1 GCA_030044035.1 Xanthobacteraceae bacterium | reverse complement strand
GAGAAGATGATCCCAGCGTGCGCCGTGCGAGGCAGCGCCGACCAGCGTGACCTCGCTCTGCTTCGCGGCGACCCGCGCGTGCGCGACGCGCACCGCATCGACGCCCGCGGATTCCTCGCCCAAAAATGTCCGCGAGGAGCCGACCACGCCGTGCACCAGCGAAATGTTGCCGGCCAACAGATTAGGCAATTGCGCGAGAAACAGCGTCGGCCGCAAATCGTTCATCAGCCGCTCGTTGAGAAACGCGCCGGGCTTTTCCGCCGTGCGCACGCCGGCTAGGATTGCGGTATCGACCGGGATGTCGCGCTCGCCGCCGATGGCGGCGACGATCATGTCGGTATGGTCGAGCAGAACGGGCTTGCCGGCGAGGCCGGCGTCGCCGAGCGCGAGCCCCGCGGCATAGACGCCGATCCGCTGCCACATTTCCATCTGCCGCTGATCGCCCTTCTTGGGGATTTGCTTGTCGAAATTGACCGGCGCCAGCGTGTGCACGATGTACGGCGCAAAGTTGTTGTCGTCGTAGGGCGGCGGCGCGCCGCGCGCAAAGAAATCCCAGGTCGCGTCGAGTCCCTCGCCGAGGCAGCTGATGAGGCCGACGCCGGTGATCCACACCTCGCGCCGATCGTTCACCGAGCGAGCTCCTTGATCGGCAGCTCGAGCCGCTCGCCCCAGGCAAAAAAAGCCTCGCGGAATTGCGGGCTGGGGAACGGCATGATGCGGAAGGTCAGTTGCGCATCGCACACCTTCTTGCCGTCGCGCCGGCCGGTGCATTCAGCGACCGTGTAGCCCGAGCCCTCGTGCACGACGCTGCCCTCGAATTCGAGCCGGTCGCCGGGAAACACCAGAGTGCGGAATTTGCCTTCTTTGACGCCGGCGAGAAACGGCATGGCGGAAAAGCGCCCGAGCATGCAGACGAGCCACCCGGTGGTCTGCGCCATGCACTCGATCAGGAGCACGCCCGGCATCAGCGGGTAGGTCGGGAAATGGCCCTCGAAGATCGTGCTCTCCTGCGGCACCGTGCAGGCGGCACGCAGCCGCCGCGCGTCGAGGTCGACCTCGACGATGCGGTCGATCATCTGGAAATATTCAAGACGCATTTTGCGGGCGCCTCAGGCGCCTTTGGCCGCGACCAGTTCGTCGATTCGCGTGCTCAAATTCTGCAGCACGAAATACTTCTCGGTCGAGGCCTGGCCGTCATTGACCTCCTGGGTCCACTGCTCGAGCGGAAGCTTGATATTGAACGCCTTGTCGATGGCAAAGGCGATGTCGAGGAAGTCGAGGCTGTCGATCTCCAAATCCTTGGTGGCGTGGCTTTCGGGCTTGATGCTCTCGCGGGGAATATCGCAGGTTTCCGCGATGATATCGGCCACTCTGTCGAACGTGGTAGCCATCGGGCGTGCTCTTTTAAGCCACAGCGATTGCGCCCGGTCGTCCCCCCGGCGCGGACAAGCCCGAACCGAAACGGGCCCCTCTCAAACGACAGTGCCCCTATAGCGAAGGAGGCCGCCAAGTTCAACTTTGCCGGCCCGGCGCGGCGCGGGTTCCCCCGCACGTGGCGCGCCACATTGTTATCGTTCGGCTATTTCGACAGCGGCGGCGCCGGAACTTCGATCGGCGCGCAATTTTGCCGGCCCTGCAGCACGCAATCCTGGTCGCGCTCCATTTCGGCGATGGTGTCGGCGAGCCAGACCCCGACGCCGATCAAGACGCACACGACCGCAATGGCGATCATGTTCATCAGCATACGCTGCGCGTAGTTGACCGGCTCGTCGTCGCGGTCCTGCTCGTAGGCCGCCAGATCGTCGGGTAGGGCGTCGTCGCGCCGCTCCGCCAGTTGCGCCGGACGATTCGGCTCGGTCGGGCGCTGCCTTGGACGGAACTGCAGGACCTGGGCGACATGGGGGGTGCCGTCGCCTTCGGGCTTGTCCTGGGCCAGCCTGGAGCTGCCGTCGCGCATAAATCAAGCATACGCCGTTAGCGGGCGATTTCTAAGCAGTTATTGCGGTAAAGTTTATAGTGCGGCGCATGGCTGCATCGCGGTTCAGCCGCAAAGTCGTTAAATCTTGCCGAAGCTTTTTGCCCCGAGCGAACGGGCGCGGCTTGCCTCGGCGGCGGCGCAGGCGTTAGTTCGGCCCAACCGATGGAGCATTGCCATGCAAGAAACCTTTTTGTCGAAGCCGCATTGGCGGGCGGCCGCCTTGTTTGCGCTCGCGTTAACGCCGCTCCTGGCCGGCCAAGCGGTCGCCGCCGACTATAGGGTCGGATCGCTCGACATCACCCAGCCGTGGGCCCGCGCCACCCCGAAGGGCGCGACCACCGGCGCCGCCTACCTGACGGCGACCAACAGCGGCAGCCAAACCGAGCGGCTGAGTTGCGCCTCGAGCGACGCCGCCGCCACCTGCCAGATCCACGAAATGGCCATGGATAACGGCGTGATGAAGATGCGGCCGGTCGAGGGCGGGCTAGAGATCAAACCCGGCGAGACCGTGACGCTGAAGCCCGGCGGCTATCACATCATGCTCGAAGGCCTCAAAGCGCCGCTCAAAGCGGGCGGCAAATTCGAGGCAACGCTCACCGCCAACGACGGCGCCAGCGTCAAGGTCGACTTTCCGGTGGCCGCCATCGGCGCGAAGGCGCCCGGCAGCTCGGCCGGCAGCGGAGGCATGAAGATGCAAGGCCCGGGCATGCAAATGCACTAGCAGTAACGGCGTCGACGCAATTGTCGCTTTGCCGGGCGCGCTTCGTTAACAAATCCGGACCTTACCATTGCTTAAGACTGGGTGCCGTATAGCACTGTGACGGCATCGGGATTTTGAGCGTGCAAGTGGCGGCGGAGCAGCCGTGCTACCGCCGGCTCACGCGGCGCGGGGCGCGACCATCGGCATGAGCGACAGCGATCCAAAGGACGTCCGCAGCTGGTCTGGGCCGATCAAACATTTGGCCGACGACGAGCGCCGCTCGCTCACCGATTCGATGAGCGCGCCGGCGCGGCCGCGGATCGCGATCGCCGAGGCGCTGCGCAATCACTGGTTCGAGATCTGGTATCAGCCCAAGATCGATCTCAAGCGCAAATGCCTCGCGGGCGCCGAGGCGTTGGCGCGTATCCGCCATCCCGATCTCGGCGTGCTGTTGCCCGGCAGTTTTTTGCCCGATGTCGACGAAGCTTCGGTTGCCGAACTCGCCCAGCACGCGCTGTTGGCGACGCTGTGCGACTGGTCGATGTTCGAGGAGGCCGGTTTCAATCTCCACCTCGCCATCAACGTACCGGTCGGCGTGCTGCTGAAACTGCCGATCGCCAAGCTCGTCACCGAGTATCGGCCGAAATCGGAGCGCTGGCCCGGGCTGATCGTCGAAGTCACCGAAGATCAGATCGTGCGCGACATCGCTCTCGCCCATGAGATCGCCCGGCAGCTTCAAGTCAGCGGCATTCAGATCGCGATCGACGATTTTGGCGCCGGCTATTCGTCGTTCTCGAGCCTGCGCGAATTGCCGTTTGCCGAGCTGAAGGTCGACCGCTCGTTCGTGCTCGGCTGCGCGACCGACGCCACCAACGCGGCGATCTGCCAGACCGCGATCGATCTTGCCCACCGCTTCGGCAGCGCCGCGGTCGCCGAAGGCGTCGAAAACCAGCCTGATCTGCAGGCATTGATGGTGATGGGCTGCGATTTCGGCCAGGGCATTCTGGTCGCGCCGCCGATGCCGAAGGAGCGCTTCCTCGAACTGCTGCGCCGGCGCATGAACATGCCCCGCGGCGCTTCGCCCAAGGCGCCGGCCACCAAGCCGGTCGGGCGGGTGGCGTAGAGCGGGCTGTTTCCCGGGCGCAGCGCAGCACGAAGTGGTGCGCCGCAGACCCGGGATCATTGCAGACGCCGAGTTTTCGAAGGTCCCGGATCAGCGGTGCACCGCTATCGCGCTGCACCGCATCCGGGACACGCCTCGCAATTACTTCCGCGCCGGCTCTTTGAACGGCGGCTTCATGCCGTCGGGCAGCGGCACGCGGAAGGTGTTGAGCGTCATCGACACCATGGCGTAGTAGCCCAATATGCCCACCAGCTCGACCGTGCCGGCATCGCCCAGAACCTTGCGCAGGCGATTGTAGCTCGGCTGGCTGACGCGCTTGTCGCCATAAAGCTCCTTGGCGAAGTCGTAGACCGCAAGCTCGTCGCGCGGCGCCTTTTTCGGCCGCCGGCCGGCCTGGATGTCGCGGATGGTGTCCGGCGTGACGCCCTGCTTCTCCGCCATCGGCGCGTGCATCGCCCATTCGTATTGCGCCTTCCAATGTTGCGCTGTCACCAGGATGGCGAACTCGGAAAGGCGCGGCGGCACGCTGGTGTGAAAGCGCACATGGCCGCCGAGTTTTTGCGCGAGCTCGCCGAAGCCGGGCGAATGCAGATAGACGGCAAAGGGGCCGGCCATCTTAAACTGGCCGCGCGGCCCCGACTTGATCGATTCGGCGAGCGCGCGCTGCTCGGCGGTGAGCGTCCCCTCCGACAATTCCGGCAGGCGCGGCGATTGCATGCTTTTGGCCATGGTGTCCTCCCTAGCGGCGTCCTTTGCCTTTGGCGGAATTTTTGTGAGCGGATTTCGCTGGCGCGCGCTTTGCGCCGGCTTTGGCGCGAGCGCCCATGGAGCTTGGTTTTTTCGCCGCCGCTCGCGCCGGCATCAGCCCGGCTTTTTCGACCTGGCGCACCCAATAGTCCCAGGCGCGGTTGGTCGATGGCGGCCGCGTTTGATGGGCGGCGGTGAGCTTGGCCTCGCCCGGCGAGAGCGCATCGACGCGGCCGTGCGCCATGGCCTGGCTCTGCAGCCGCGCATTGTCGCAGGTGAACACGGTGCGGAACGTCAGCTCGCGCAGACTGGTGCCGGCAACGCTGGCGCCATGGCGGCGCATCAGCACCGTCCAATGCGGACCGAGCGCGCGGGCGAGCGAGGCGCCTTCCTCCGGCTTGACCACCAGCATGTTGGTGTCGCCGAACTCGTCGCGCTGGTCCCAGAACTGCACCTTGCCCATCACCGCGCCGAGATGAAACACCGGCACGATCTGCTGCCCCGAGATCGCGAACGGCAGCACCGCGTGCGCATGGTGATGGCACACCGCATCGACGTCGGGCCGCGCCTTGTAGATCTCGCCGTGGATCACCTTCTCGCTGTACAGCCGGAAATCGGTCGGCCGCACCGGCTCGGAATCGAGCGTGAGCTCGACCAGATCGGAGACTTCGGCCAATTCCGGCGCGCGATGGCGCGGAATAAAGTAGCGCTGCGGATCGCGCGGGTGGCGCACGCTGACGTGGCCGAAAGCATCGAGCACTCTCTCATTGGCGAGGATGCGGGTCGCCACGATCAGTTCGTACAAAGTGTCAGCAAGCACGTCGGGCATTCAGTATCTCCGGTTGGTCTCCAGTTGCTCAATTG
>JASHWN010000161.1 GCA_030044035.1 Xanthobacteraceae bacterium | reverse complement strand
CCGGCGGCGCCGATGAGGACAGAGCGACGTGAAAGCATGACAACCTCCCAAATGCGGATCGCAGCGGCGCCTCGACGCCGGCACGGATCCCGGGATGTGGAGGCGGCAATCTCGGGCCCGCCAACAGCGCGGCTATGGGGCAGGCCCCGCGCCCCCTCCCTAGCCTCCCCCGCTCGCGGGGAAGGCTAGGGAGGGGGGCCCGCCCGCAAGCTGCTCGCTCAAATCGGCGCTTATTTCATTCTTTAGGGGAGCTGCCGCAGGGCGTCAATTGAAATAAAATACTGGCTAGCAGGCCAGGCATAGCATGTTTATTTTGCTACCAACCCTGCGCGCGCCATCGACTTTTCGTTTTGCCAATGCACGCCACACGATGACAGCGCAGGCCCGCTCCGCTAAGCCGTACGACGATGTTGGATATTCAGCACTCCGCGCGCAGCGCCGCCGAACTGATCGACACCGCGGCGATCGCCGCCGAACTCGACGAGCTTGCCGAGGCCTATGCGGGCCGCGAGGCCGAGCTGCGCGGCGCCATCGCGCAGCGGCTGAAAGCGGCGCTGCTGCGGGCGCGCGCCAATGCCGAGCAGCTTTTGCTCAAGGACCGTCACGGCCGACGTTGCGCCGAGCGGCTGTGCCGGATGCAGGACGAGATCATCCGCATCCTGTTCGATTTCGCCGGCCGAAAGCTCTATCCCTCGCAAGTGCCGTCCGAGGCCGAGCGCATGACCGTGGTGGCGAGCGGCGGCTACGGCCGCGGCTTGCTGGCGCCCGGCTCCGATATCGATCTGTTGTTTTTGCTGCCGTACAAACAAACCGCGTGGGGCGAATCGGTCGCGGAAGCGCTGCTCTATTGCCTGTGGGACATGGGGCTCAAAGTCGGCCACGCCACGCGCACGGTCGGCGAATGCATCCGCCAGGCCAACGCCGACATGACCATCCGCACCGCGCTTCTCGAAGCGCGCTATCTGTTCGGCGATGTCAAGCTGTTCGACGAGTTCACCGCCCGGTTCGACAAGGAGGTGGTGCAGGGCACCGCGCCGGCTTTCATCGCCGCCAAGCTCGCCGAGCGCGAACAGCGCCATCGCCGCGCCGGCCAGTCGCGCTATCTGGTTGAGCCCAACGTCAAGGACGGCAAGGGCGGTTTGCGCGACCTGCACACGCTGTTCTGGATCGCCAAATACGTCTATCGCGTGCGCGAACCGGAACAGCTGGTCGAGCGCGGCGTCTTTGCCGCCGAGGAATACCGCCTGTTCCGCCGCTGCGAAGATTTTCTGTGGTCGGTGCGCTGCAACATGCATTTCGTCGCCGGCCGCGCCGAGGAACGGCTGTCGTTCGATATCCAGCGCGAGATCACGGTGCGGCTCGGCTACACCGAGCGTCCCGGCCTGCAGGACGTCGAGCGGTTCATGAAGCACTATTTTCTGACCGCCAAGGACGTCGGCGATCTCACCGCGATTCTGTGCGCCGGTTTGGAGGAGCGCCAGGCGACGCCGACGCCGGTGCTCAGCCGCATCATCGCCAGGCTGCGGCCGGCACGTGGCCAGCGCAAGCTGACCGAGACCGACGATTTCGTCATCGACAACAACCGCATCAATATCGCCAGACCCGACGTATTCAGACGCGATCCGGTCAATCTCATCCGGCTGTTCTATCTGGCGCAGAAGCATAATCTGGAATTCCGCCCGGAGGCGATGCGCGCCGCCGCGCGCTCGCTCAAGCTGATCGACAAGGCCGTACGCGAGGACGAGGAAGCCAACCGGCTGTTCCTGGAAATCCTGACCTCGAAGAACGACGCCGAAACCGTGCTGCGGCGCATGAACGAGTCCGGCGTGCTCGGCGCATTCGTTCCCGACTTCGGCCGCATCGTGGCGATGATGCAGTTCAACATGTACCACCACTACACGGTGGACGAGCATCTGCTGCGCTGTATCGGCGTGCTCGAGGAGATCGAGCGCGGCGAGAACCGCGAAGTCGCGCTGGCGAGCGAGCTGATCAAGACGATCCAGCCGCAGCACCGCGCCGTGCTCTACGTCGCGCTGTTCCTGCACGACATCGCCAAGGGGCGCATCGAGGATCACTCGATCGCCGGCGCGCGCATCGCCCGCCGCTTCGGTCCGCGGCTCGGCCTCTCCCCGGCCGATACCGAACTGGTCGCCTGGCTGGTCGAGGTGCATTTGGTGATGTCGACCTTGGCGCAATCGCGCGACCTGTCCGACCGCAAGACGATCGAGAATTTCGCCGCCGTGGTGCAGTCGCTGGAGCGCATGAAGCTGCTCGCGATCCTGACCACCGCCGATATCCGCGCCGTCGGTCCCGGGGTGTGGAACGGCTGGAAGGCGCAGCTTCTGCGTGCGCTCTATTATGAGACCGAGCCGGTGCTGACCGGCGGCTTCTCCGAGGTCAATCGCGCTCGGCGCGTGGCGCTGGCGCAGGCCGAATTCCGCGCCGAGCTAGCCGACTGGCCGGAAGCCGCGCGCGAGGCCTACATCGCGCGGCATTATCCGGCGTATTGGCTCAAGGTCGACCTGCCGCACAAGCTCCATCAGGCCCGCTTCGTGCGCGCGTCCGAACAAGCCGGCAAACGGCTCGCCACCAGCGTCGGCTTCGACGCGACGCGCGGCGTGACCGAACTCACGGTGTTCGCACCCGATCACCCGTGGCTGCTGTCGATCATCGCCGGCGCCTGCGCGCTGGCCGGCGCCAATATCGTCGACGCGCAGATCTACACCACGACCGACGGGCTCGCGCTCGATACCATCGCCGTGTCGCGCGAGTTCGAGCGCGACGAGGACGAGGCGCGCCGCGCCGCGCGCATCGGCGATGCGATCGAGAAGGCGCTGCGCGGCGAGATCAAGCTGCCCGACGCGGTGCCGAAGCGCGCGGCGGTAAAAGGCAGGCTCAGGGCGTTCGCCATCGAGCCGGAAGTCACCATCAACAATCAATGGTCGGCGCGCTATACCGTGGTCGAAGTCACCGGGCTCGACCGGCCCGGGCTGCTTTACGAGCTGACCACGACGTTGTCGAAGCTCAATCTGAATATTGCTTCGGCGCATGTGGCGACCTTCGGCGAGCGCGTGGTCGACGTGTTCTATGTCACCGATCTTCTGGGCGCGCAGATCACCGCGCCGACCCGGCAAGCGGCGATCAAGCGGCCGCTGCTGGCGCTGTTCACGCCGCCGGCCGCGGATGCCAAGGCGCGGGAGAGCTTGGCGGGGTAAGCTTTTTTCCCTCCCCCTTGTGCCCTTGTGGGAAGGGCAAGGGGTGAGGGTCGTGAGGTGACGCGCTTCCGTCCATGCTTCACCTTCCCTCTCGACCCCCATCCCCAACCCTTCCCCACAAGGGGGAAGGGAGAAGAGGAGTAACGGCCCCTTAAACCGCCGCGCCTACGGT
>JASHWN010000160.1 GCA_030044035.1 Xanthobacteraceae bacterium | reverse complement strand
AGCACGTCGGGCACGCTGTGAATGAGGTCGCGGCGGCCGCTACCGTCGTAGTCGACGGCGAATTTCAGATAGGACGACGGCAAAAACTGGGTCTGGCCGATCTCGCCGGCCCAGGCGCCGTGCATCTGCGCCGCCGTCATGTCGCCGCGTTGCACGATGCGCAGCGCCGCCAACAATTCGCCGCGAAATTTTTCGGCGCGGCGGCAGTCGTAGGCCAGCGTGGCGAGCGCGCGGATGGTAGGGAAGCGGCCGTTATCGGCGCCGAAATCGGTCTCCAGTCCCCAGATGGCGACGATCACTCCGCCCGGCACGCCGAACTGGCGCTCGATGCGGGAGAGCAGCGGCCCGTACTGCTGCATCATGCGGCGGCCGCGGGCGAGCCGCGGCGGCACCATGCGTCCGGCAAATTCGTCAAAGCTCTGGTGGAATACGCCCTGGGCGTGATCGCGCGCGATGATGCCGCGGTCGTAAGCGACGCCGGCGAGCGCCGACTGGATGGTGGCGGTGGAAATGCCTTGGCCCGCAGCTTCCTGTTTGACGCCGGCGAGCCAGGCATCGAAGTCGCCGCCGCAGGGCGCGTCGGCCAAAGCCGCGGCCGGGCTCGCGAGGAGCGCGAGCCAGAGCAGGAGCCAGCGCGTTGGCCGTGCAGATGACATACCCCTCCTCGCCATCTCGGCGGCACTGAACGGCGGCATTACGTCCGCAATATGATGCGCCCGCAAGGCCCTAACATCCGGTCTCGGATCTTCAGTGAGGGCCTTCACCTCGGCCTTCACTTTAAACCTTTATTTGGCGCGGCTCATAGCGGTCGGTGTGATCCATCGCAGCTAACGTGCAACGCCTTCAGATTGGCTCGGCTGCCAGGCCCTAGCCCACGCAGCGGGCCAAGGCTGGCCTGCCAGGCCGTAGCTCGCGCAACCGAGCGGAGGCTGGTGGAGCCGAGGGGATTTGAACCCCTGACCTCCGCAGTGCGATTGCGGCGCTCTCCCAACTGAGCTACGGCCCCGGCGATGGATGCATACCCCTTGGGCGGGGCGGCTGTGATCTATGGTGTGAGGTCCCAACCTGTCAAGCAAACGCCAATGGCCGCCCTGCCGCGTGTTCGAGCAGTGTTTCGCCGCCCGGTGCCCGAAATAACCATTGGTTCCGCACACGCCTTGTTCGGGGTTGGCAACCCGGTTAAACCTGCGCCCACGCGCGGCGGCTGACGGGCCTAAAGAATGCTAGAGCTCCTGCAATTCATCTCCTATCTGCTGACCCTCTACATCTATGTGCTGATCGCCATGGCGGTGATGAGCTGGCTGATCGCATTTCGGATAGTGCGCACCGACAATCAGGCGGTGCGCATGATCGTTGAATTGCTGTATCGCCTTACCGAGCCGGTTTTGCGGCCTATCCGCAAGGCTTTGCCGGACATTGGCGGCATCGATATTTCGCCCGTGATCGTGATTTTGATCATCATCTTCATCCAATCGGTCATTTTGCCGAACATCGCCAAAGCGTTCATTTAGGTGCGCGGCGCCGCACCGTGCGGATAGCGGCAGGAGCAATGAGCGCGCGCATCATCGACGGCAAAGTTCTTGCGGCGGAGCTGCGCGCCGCAGTGGCGGCCGAGGCGCGGCGCCTTGCCGCCGGGCAAGGCCTGCAGCCGGGTCTCGCCGTCGTACTGGTCGGCGACAATGCGGCCAGCAGGAGCTATGTCGCCAGCAAATCGCGGGCCGTGCTCGAAGCCGGCATGCGGTCGTTCGACCATCGCCTCGCGGCGGACACGAGCGAGCGCGAACTGATCGCGCTCATCCAAAAACTCAATGCCGATGCCGCCGTGCACGGCATTCTGGTGCAGATGCCGCTGCCGCCGCCAATCGACGCGGCGCGCGTCATCGCCAGCGTCGATCCGGCAAAGGACGTCGACGGTTTTCATCCGCTCAACGCGGGGCGGCTGGCTTGCGGCCTGCCCGGGCTGGTGCCGTGCACGCCGATGGGCTGCATCAAGCTTGCCAAGACCGTGCATGCTTCGCTCGCCGGCCTCGACGCATTGGTGCTCGGCCGCTCGAACATCGTCGGCAAGCCGCTGTTTCAGCTGTTGCTCGCCGAGAACGCCACCGTCACGGTGGCGCATTCGCGTAGCCGCGATCTGCCGGCGCTGTGCCGTCGCGCCGATCTGTTGTGCGCCGCCATCGGCCGTCCCGAAATGGTGCGCGGCGATTGGATCAAGCCGGGTGCGACCGTGATCGATGTCGGCATCAATCGTGTTGCCGGCGGCGCGCAAAAGTCGCGGCTGATCGGCGACGTGTGCTTTGCCGAGGCGGTCGATGTCGCCGGCGCCATCACGCCGGTGCCGGGCGGCGTCGGGCCGATGACCATCGCCTGCCTGCTGGTCAACACGCTGCGCGCCGCCTGCGCGCAGGCCGGTCTGCCGCAGCCGGCGGTGTGATATCAACGGCTCTTATTGCTGACTCATATCCGTCACCCTGAGGTGCGAGCGAAGCGAGCCTCGAAGGGCGACGGCCCGTGAGGCCTCGGCCGTATCCTTCGAGGGCCGCTTTGCGGCCACCTCAGGATGACGGTCAACATTAATTGCGCTTGGTATGAGACGTGGCAGGAATCAACAAATCAGCATCGCATCGCTTTCTCAGATCGAGAGGACGCCAACTCGCTTTGACTCACAAAAACGTCAGCAGGTGCGGCGCGTAGAGGCCGAGCGCGGTGAGAAAGAGCCCGGCGATGCCGAGGGCGCCGGCGAGCCAAGCTAGCGCGATCATGCCGGTGATCACAGTCGCCGAAGCGAGCACGATGCCGATCTGAAAGGCCGCGGAGGCGAGCTCATAGTGGTGATATCGATCCATGGCGAGGTCGTGCCGCGCTTCTTCCTTTTCGGCCTTTGGCTGCAGTTCCTTGCGGCCGCTGCCGGTCTTCGGATCGGATTCGTAGCGCGCCGCGGTCTGCCGCCATGCTTCGATCTGCTTGTCGATGGCCGCCTTGGCGCCGGCATCGGTTATGCCGGAGGCCAACAGGGTCGTCTGCTCGGCAGCGGTGAGCAGCGTGGTCTTGCGGATGTCCTTGGCCTGGAAGAATGCCCAGGTGTCGGCCGATCTGACATTGGCGTCGATGGCTTCTGTCTGCGCGCTCTTGCCGAGCGTTTCCGAGAACGACAGAAACAGCGCCAGCACCGCGATCAAGAGCGCGATCCTCCTGTTTTCCGCGTGCTGTGCGTGCTCGGCATGTTCCATCTCTTCGGTTGCTTCCGCCATTTTGATCGCCCCTCTGTCCTCGCGAGCTGGGCGCAGCGCGAACCCGGAATTCCTCAATCCGGCACGGATGAATGTGGCTTCCCGGCTCGCCGCTGCGCGGCGCCCCCGATCACCGATAGCACGAATTTTGTTCAGGCGCGCGGGTGCGCGCTGCGGTAGGCTTCGATCAGCCGCTCGGCGTCGACCGCGGTGTAAATCTGCGTGGTCGACAACGAGGCGTGGCCGAGCAATTCCTGGATCGAGCGCAAATCGCCGCCGCGGGCGAGCAGATGCGTGGCAAAGGAATGGCGCAGCGCGTGCGGCGTCGCGGTTTCGGGCAAGCCCAGCGCGCCGCGCAGTCGCGCCATGGCGAGCTGAATGAGGCGCGGCGACAAGGCTCCGCCCTTGGCGCCGACGAACAGCGGACCGTCAGCCGGCAGCTCGTAGGGGCAGAGCGCCAGATAATCGGCGATGAGTTTCTTGACCTGCGGCAACAGCGGCACCATGCGCTGCTTGCCGCCCTTGCCGGTGACGGTGACGACGTCGCCTCTGCCGACGTCGCCGCGTTTGAGACCGAGCGCTTCGGACAGGCGCAAGCCGCTGCCGTAGAGCAGCCCGAGCACCGCGGCGTCGCGGGCGTGGAGCCATGGCTGATGGCCGTCGCCGGCCGGCAAATCGGGATCCGCCATCCGCTTCGCCGCGGTGATGGAAAGCGGCCGCGGCAGATTTTTGGCGATCTTCGGTCCTCGCACCGCGGACAGCGCGGTGATCTTGCCCTTGCCGTTGCGCTCGAGATAACGGGCGAAGGCGCGCGTGCCGGCGAGCATGCGCATCAGCGAACGGCTGCCGATGCCTTGCGCGCGGCGCGCCGCCATGAAGGCGCGCACGTCGGCCGGCGTAAGCG
>JASHWN010000159.1 GCA_030044035.1 Xanthobacteraceae bacterium | reverse complement strand
GGGCTATGGCGACACGCGCCTGAAAACCGCCGAGGCCGCCTACAACAAGGACGCCGGGCAGTTCTGGTTGCCCTACGACGCGGTGCGCAAGGCGCGCGATCCTGACGCACTCCTGCTCGGTTTTTTGCAGGAAACCTACGCGGCGGCCGCCGACCTGGCGAAATGGGACCGCAAGGCGCTGGAGCGCAGCAATTCATCGTAGGATGGGTTGAGCGGAAGCGAAATCCATCATGAAGCCTCGCCGCCCGCGGTGGGTTTCGCTGGCGCTCAACCCACCCTACGAGGAGAGTGAAAATTCACGCCGCCGCGGCTTGCGCCTTGCGCTCCAGCACGAAGTCGTAGCTCACCACGTAGAACGGCTCGTTCATGATCTCGCCGCTCGGCGCCTTGCTGCCGGCCGGCATTTTCTGGAAGTCGACGATCAGCGGCGCCTTCACCCCGTACACCGCGTCGTCGTTGATCCATTCGTCGCCGGCCTGGAACAGGTGGGTGACAAGACCGTGATAGCCGGGCGCCTCGACATCGAAATGAATGTGCGCCGGCCGCATGTGGCTCATATTGGTGCGGTTCATCAGCTCGCCGACCGTGCCATCCATCGGGATCGTATAGGCGATCGGCGCCACGGTGCGGATCAGATACGAGCTGTCGGGCTGGGTGCGATAGATGCCGCGCATCCATGGGCCGTCGATGCCGGGCTTTTGCGCCTCGTAAAGTCCTTCGCCGTCGGTCTGCCAGAGATCGAGCGTGGCGCCCACGACCGGCTCGCCGGCGAGCCCGTGCACCTTGCCGACGCAGAAGCACGCAATGCCGGGCGCGTTGGCCGCCATGTTGGCGCCGTTCGCCATCGGCGGCGCGTTCGGCACGTGGAACGGGCCTTCGACGGTGCTCGGTGTCGCGCCGTTTGACTGGCGATGGTTGATGGCGTCGACCAGCATGCTGACGCCGAGCACGTCGGAAAACAGCACGAATTCCTGGCGCTTGTCGTCGCACATTTTTCCGGTGCGGGTAAGGAAATCGATTGCGGTGGCCCATTCGGCCTGGGTTGGCTCGATCTCGCGCACGAACGCATGCACGTGCCTGACCAACGCCGTCATGACCTCTTTGAGCCGCGGGTTGGGAATGTCGCTCCAGCGCTCCAGCACGATGTCGGTCAGGGTCTTTTCGGTCACATACGGCATGGCAATCTCCTCGTTTGTCCTATCCACCCGCGATCTCGCGCCGCACCAGGGCTGCGCCTTCGGTCATCGCCTGCATCTTAGCAAAGGCGACCGGCCGCGGCAGGTATTTCATGCCGCAATCGGGCGCCACCACCACCCGATTTGCGGCAACGTGGGCCAGCGCCCGCCGAATCCGCTCGGCCACGGTCTGCGGCGTCTCGACGTTCATGTCGGCGAGATCGATCACACCCAGAATGATGGTTTTCGTCGGCAGCTGCCGCAAGACCGCGAGATCGAGCTTCGGCTGCGCCGCCTCGATGGAAATCTGCTGGGCCTTGCAGGCATCGAGCTCCGGTAGGAACGAATAGCCGGACGGCTTGTCGCGCACCACCGCCGCATAGCCGAAGCACAGATGCACCGCGACGGTGCCGCGCACGCCGTCGAGCGCGCGGTCGAGCGCCTTGAGCCCGTACTGCCGGGCCTTTTCCGGGTGCTGCTGCATCCACGGCTCATCGATCTGCACCACGTCGGCGCCGGCGGCAAACAAATCCTTGATCTCGGCATTGACCGCGTCCGCATAGGCGAGCGCCACGGCTTCCTCGTCGCCGTAAAAATCGTCCTGCGCCTGCTTGCTCATGGTGAAGGGGCCGGGCACCGTCGCCTTGATGGCGCGCTCGGTGTTGGCGCGCAGCACGCTGAGGTCGCGCAGTTCGACCGCCCGGGTGCGGCGGATCGGGCCGACGACGCGCGGCACCGGGATCGGCTTGCCGCTGCGGTTGATCGTGGTGCCCGGATGCTCGACGTCGATGCCTTCGAGCGCGGTGGCGAAGCGGTTCGAATAGCTCTCGCGTCGCTGCTCGCCGTCAGTGATGATATCGAGCCCGGCGCTCTCCTGGTCGCGGATGGCGAGGATGGTCGCCTCGTCCTGGGCCGCTTCCAACTTATCGGGCGCGACCAGCCACAGATCGTCGGCGCGCACCCGCGGCACCTGCTTCGACAGCCGGGCGCGGTCGATCAGCCATTCCGGTTGCGGATAGGAGCCGACAAGCGAAGTGGGGAGAAGCATGGTGTCGTTCTCCCCACTCTTACGCTACGCAGTGCCGACGCGTCAGCCTAAAGCCTTCGCGTACGGGAAAATGACGCTGCCGGTCTTCTCGTCGTTGGGCTCGAGCACCGTCTGGTAGCTCATGCCCCGCCACGTATCGAGGTTCGCGGCGTCGGTGATGCCGTGATACTGCACCTGCAGCATCGCCGACTTGGTCCATTCGCCGTTTTTGCCGAACTTGATGCCGGACGCCATGATGGTGTTGAACGTATGCGTCCGCAGGTAGTCGGCGATCTTGTCGTCGTTGATGCTTTTCGTTGCGGTGATGCCGTCGGCCAGCACCTGCAGGTAAGCGTAGCCCCAGCCGCCGAGATAATAGCCGAGTGGGTCGATGCCCTGAGCGCGTGCCTGGTATTTCTTGAAGAAATCCGCGGCAGGCGCCAGCAATTTCGGCGACGGCACCCAGGTCTCGTAGTTGATGATGCCGTTGAGCTTGGACTTCAGCTTGCTCTTGATGGCGGTGTACTGCAAACCGACCATGCCGCCGCCCATCATCTTCGGCTTCAGCCCCAGCTCGTTGGCGGACTGCAACATGCCAACCGAGCTGTTGGGATAGGAGCAGATAACGACGAGATCGGGATTAGCGGCCTGGATGGCGTGGATGATCGGCGAGAAGTCGGTTGTCGAAGGCGGATAAGTCTTGTCGTAAACGACCTTCAAGCCATACTTTTTCACGTTGTCGCGGGCGCCGTCCGCGGCATTGTGCGAGAACTCGGCGTCCTCGGCTGCAATGGCGACGGTTTGCGGCTTCGGATTCTGCGCCATCGCAACCTGGAAGAAGCCTTCGGTAAACGACTGCTTCGGCGTCGGCCCCGACGGCAGCATCGAGAAGTATTTCGGATAGCGGAATGAGCCGTTGGCGTCGAGCGCGAACAGGCCGATGAACACCTTGCCCTTTTGCATCACGACCGGCAGCGTCGGCGCCACCATGTTGGTGCCATAGGGACCGATGACGAGATCGACCTTATCGACGTCCATCAGCTTGGTGTAGATGCCAGGTATGAGCGACGGATTGGTCTGGTCATCGTAGTAGACGAGCTTGACCGGCCGGCCGAGCAAGCCGCCCTTGGCGTTGATGTCTTCCTCCCAGATTTTGTTGCCGAGCAGCGCCTGCTGACCGGCGCCAGCGAGCGATCCGGTCTGCGCCATGCTGAAGCCGACTTTGATCGGTTCGCCGCCCTGTGCGAACGCGCGTCCTCCGGCGAGAGCCGGCGAAATCAAGGCGGCGCCGATACCGGTATTGACGCCGCGCCGGGTCAGTTTCTGACTCATGGTTTCCTCCGCTTAAGGCAATGATCTTCGATCGAGCTACGCCTTTACCGCGTTGGCATAGGGATAGATCACGTTGCCGGTCTTCATGTCATCCGGCTTGAGCACCGTCTGGTAGCTCATGCCGCGCCAAGTCTCGAGGTTCGCGG
>JASHWN010000158.1 GCA_030044035.1 Xanthobacteraceae bacterium | reverse complement strand
GGCGCGGCCGATCCTGGAGCAGCTGTGCCGCCGGCTCGAACATGCCGGCCCGGTCGGCTGCGGCTCGGTGCTGAAGTTCGCCATCAACCTTCCGCTCATGGTGTACTGGCAGGCGCTTGGCGAAGCCCTGGCGCTGGCGCGGACTACACCTTTCGACCCGGCGCGGCTCATGGATCTGTTGAGCGAAACCTCCGGCGGGCCGAACGTGCTCAAAACGCGCGGGCCCGGCGTTGCCTCGATGCTCAAGGGCGGCGATGCCGGCCCCGTCACCTTCAACGTCGACGGCGGCATCAAGGACATGCAGTCGATGCTCGCCGAAGCCAACGCGCGCGGCGTCGAGCTGCCGCTCGTCGAGCGCACGCTCGCCTGCTATCAGGAGGCCAAGCGCCATCACTCGGGCGGCGCCGAGATTTCCGCGGTGTCGGTGTATTGGGCCAATCGCGGGAAGCGGAAGGCGGAGGATAAATGACGGAATGCGGATAGCAGCGACGAACAACCGAATATTCGGCGCCACGCATTGTTTGCAATCTTAACCGGAGCATTCCCCATGATCACGCTTGCACAGGCTTCCGCCATCGTCGACGTCGCGCTGAAAAAGGGCCGCGACAGCAATCTGGCGCCGCTCACCGTCGCGGTGCTCGATGCCGGCGGCCACTTGGTCGCGTTCAAGCGCGAGGACAAATCCGGCATCCTGCGCTTCGACATTGCGTTCGGCAAAGCCTGGGGCGCGCTCGGCATGGGTTTCGGCTCGCGCACGCTGGCGAGCCGCGCGGCCAAGACGCCGCAATTCTTCACCATGCTGGCGGCGGCGAGCGGCGGCCGCATGATCAGCAATCCGGGCGGCGTGCTCATTCGCAATGCGGCGGGCGACATCGTCGGCGCCTGCGGCATTTCCGGCGACACCTCCGACAAGGACGAAATGTGCGCCATCGCCGGCATCGAAGCGGCCGGGCTCAAGGCCGATCCGGGGACGGATTAGGCTCCGAACTGCAAAGCGGCATCGATGAGTGAACGCGTCAGTAAGGTCAGTGGCGATCGGAGAAAGCCGTCGATCGCGACGGCTAGCCTGTTTTCCGAACAAATCAGCGACGGCGCGGCGTGATGGGCTTTTTCAATTTCGACTCTACCTCAAGGAGACTGCCATGAAGCTGTTTTCGTTCTGGCGCTCGCTCGCGACCTATCGGGTGCGCATCGCGCTCAACCTCAAGGGCATCGTTCCCGAGGAGGTCATTCAGGTCAACCTGATGAAGGGCGAACAGCGCGAGGCGGCGTTCCGCGCGGTCAATCCGATGATGGCGATTCCGGCGCTGATCGACGGCGACGGCCCGGCCTTGTTCGAGTCGCTGGCGATCGTCGAATATCTCGACGAGACCCATCCCAATCCGCCGCTATTGCCGCGCGATCCGCGCGGCCGCGCCCGCGTGCGCGGGTTGGCGCAGCTGGTCGCCTGCGATTCGCATCCGCTGATCGTGCCGCGGGTGCGCGAATATTTGGAGCATGAATTCAAGTTCGACGAGGCCAGCGTCATGAAGTGGTGCCGGCATTGGCACACCGCCGCGCTCACCGCGCTCGAGACGCATCTGCAAGGCAAGGCCACCGGCCGCTACGCCCACGGCGATGCGATCACGCTCGCCGACATCTGCCTCGCCAGCCAGGCAGCCGGCGCCAGATACTTCAACGTCGACATGGCGCCGTTCCCGATTTTCACGCGCATCGTCAACGAACTGTCGGCGATCGACGCCTTCGCGCGCGCGCATCCGTCAAAGCAGCCCGGCGCACCGGCGAACTTGTAGGCTGGGCATCGCGCCGGCATGGCGCGTCCGCGTCGGCAAAATCGTGCCGCGCGATGCCCACCCTGTCAGCCGGCACAGACGATTTTGTCCATCCTACGTCGAACGTCACCACCACTTATGAAAATGATGCAGCGGGCCGTTGCTGGTGACGACGCCGAGCCGGTCGGCGGCGGCGATCGCAGCGCTGACGAAAGCTTTGGCTTGGCGCGCCGCCTCGTCGAGCGGCAAGCCGTTGGCGAGGCCGGCGGCGATCGCTGCGGCGAAGGTGCAGCCGGTGCCATGCGTGTTTTTGGTGGCGATGCGCGGCGCGGCGAGGCGCACGCACGCTTGCGCTTCGACCAGCAGATCGACGCTTTCCACGCCGCTTAAGTGACCGCCTTTGATCAGCACCGCGGCGGCGCCGAGCGCCAGCAGCTTTTCCGCTTGCCCTCGCATCTCGGCTTCGTCGCGCGCTGGCAGCATGTCGAGGAGCGCCGCCGCTTCGAACAGGTTCGGCGTCAGCACGCGGACGTGTCGGATCAACCCGCGCAGCGCCGTCATAGCGTCGCCGCGCAATAGAGCGTCGCCGGTGCTGGCCGCCATGACCGGATCGAGCACGACGTTACGAGCGTTATGGCGCACAAGCGCGGCCGCGGCGGTTTCGATGATCGCGGCGTTCGCCAGCATGCCGATCTTTACCGCCGCAACATCGAGATCGGCGAACACGGCGTCGAGCTGCGCGGCGACGATCGCGGCCGGCGCGTCGTGCACGGCCAACACGCCCTCGCTGTTCTGCGCGGTGATGGCGGTGATCGCGCAGGCGCCATAGACGCCGAGCGCCGCAAAAGTCTTCAGATCGGCCTCGATGCCGGCGCCGCCGCTCGAATCCGAGCCGGCGATGGCAAGCGCGACGGGAACGCCCATCAAGTCACACCTTGTCCTTATCGTGATCGCTGATGGTGATCGCACTCAACGGAAATCCTGGAC
>JASHWN010000157.1 GCA_030044035.1 Xanthobacteraceae bacterium | reverse complement strand
AGATGACGACGCGGTGCCATTCGGTGCGCTCGCGCCGCTCGCCGGTCGCCTTGTCGCGCCAGCTGTCGGAGGTGGCGAGCCGCAGATTGGCCACCGGCCGGCCATCCTGGGTGCGACGGATTTCGGGATCGGCGCCCAAATTGCCGATCAGGATGACTTTGTTGACGCTGCCCGCCATGGCTTGCTCCGTTCGCTCTGTACTGCTGTCCGCATTACTCGCGCGCCACCAACGACCCTACCGGCCGGCCGGCCCGCCGCAAGGCCGATCGCAGCGCCAACGGCCTTATCCACATGGATCGGCCGGGCGCTGTCGCAAGTGCCCATATGTTCTTATTTTGTTCAGGGCGCAGAAGCAAGCGAAAAGCTGCGGAACAGCGTCGCTGCGCTTGGGAAGCTCATCGTTGGCGTGGCGGGGCGCAACGAGGCGGCGAGCGGCTGTCGAAAGTCGCCGGTTGTGGCATTTGGGTAACATCATTTCGGAGTTGGATCAGATACTTATTGGCGCACAGCGAAGCTGCGGCCCGCTCAACGCCGGCCGCGCGATGAAGCAAAAAATTCGGGGCGACGACGGACAGGAGATAGGTATGAAGCGGATTGTTTTGGCCGCCGCAATCGCGTTCAGCGCAGCCCCGGCACTTGCTGCCGATCTTCCGGCACCACCGCCGCCGCCGCAAGCGCCGGCGGCTTACGTTCCGGTCGCGGCGCCGATCTACAATTGGGGCGGCATCTATATCGGCATCAACGGCGGCTACGGCTTCGGCCAGAGCAATTGGAGTCCCGCCGGGGGCGTGGCGACAGGTAATTTCGACGTCAATGGCGGCCTCGTCGGCGGCACGATCGGCGCCAATTTCCAGACGGGGGAATGGGTCTTCGGCGTCGAAGGCGACATCGACTGGAGCGACATCAACGGCAGCACGACCAATACGACAACTTGCGCCCCCAATTCATGCACATTCCAAACGCAAAATGATTGGCTGGGCACGATACGCGGCCGGGTCGGCTATGCGTTCGACCGCGTGCTGATCTATGGCACGGGCGGCGGCGCGTTCGGCGACATCAAAGCGAATTTGACCAATAACACCTTGTTGGCCGCAGCGTCTGCAACCAGCACGGAATTCGGCTGGACGGCGGGCGGCGGCGTCGAGGTCGGCATCACCCAGAACTTCACCGCGAAGATCGAGTACCTGTTCGTCGATCTCTCGAATGGCTCGCTCTCCTGCGCGGCTTGCGGACCGGGTGCCGCCGCCTTCACCAGCCCGGTCTCGTTCGACGCGAGCCTGGTCCGCGGCGGCCTGAACTTCAAATTCAACTTCTAAGAGGCGGTTCGGCGTTCGCGTAGCGTAGAGGGAAAAGGGTATGCGTCGCTTGTGACTTCACTAACCTAATGGGGGCGCATTCCATGAAACGTTTCCTTCTCGGTGTGTGCGCGGCGGTCGTCGCCGGTCCCGTACTCGCCGCTGATCTTCCGCCGGCGCCGCCGCCGCCGCAGGCGCCCGCGACTTACATTCCGGCCGTCGCGCCGGTCTACGATTGGAGCGGTATTTATGCCGGCATCAACGGCGGTTACGGCTTCGGTTCCAGCAAATGGACCAGCGGGGCGGTGACGACCGGGACATTCGACACGTCGGGCGGGCTGGTCGGCTCGACCCTCGGCGCCAACTTCCAGTCGGGCCAGTTCGTGTTCGGCATCGAGGGCGATGTCGATTGGGGGGACATCAACGGCAGCACCTCGAACGCGCCCTGCGTGACCAGCTGCAAGACGACAAACGACTGGCTCGGCACGGTGCGGTTGCGGGCCGGCTACGCCTTTGACCGCGTCCTGCTCTTTGCCACTGGCGGCGGCGCCTTCGGTGACATCAAGGGTACGGTCGCCGGTTTCGGCTCCACCGACAATACCGAGGCCGGGTGGACCGCGGGCGGCGGCATCGAAGTGGCTCTTGCCCGCCGCTGGACCGCGAAGGCCGAATATCTGTTCGTCGATCTGGCCAATGGCTCATGCGCCTGCGCGGCAGGCGGTGCGCCGGTTTCCATCACGTCCACGGCGAACCTCGTGCGGTTCGGGGTGAATTACAAATTCGTCGGGTTCTGACGATCGAGGGGACTAGCGCGATCGGTTTCGATTATCGCTTCGACCGGTACGGAGACGGCAGCGCGGGGGGCGCTGCCAGTATTGCGTACCGCACCGGTTTTGAGGCGAGCGGCAAGGGCCGGCAGGGTGCTGGCCCTTGTCAATTGCGGCGGCTTTGCTCCAGCACACAGCCTCGCCGGAGCCGCGAGTAGCGAGTAGCGAATAGCGAATAGCGAATAGGCGCAACCCTCCCCATTCCCCATTCGCCATTCGCCACTCACCATTCGCCCCTTGGAGTGAAATCCGGGCATAGAACGCAGGCCGGACTGGCAATCGGGCCGCGTTCTTACTACGTTCGGCTGGCGCTCCCCCAAACAGCTGCCCGTGCCCAAAAAGCGGCGGAATGGAAACCCCTTGCCGATGCCCGACGCCGGCCCCGAGAAAACCGAGAACAAGAACACCGCCCGCCCGGACCGCCGCGTCATCGCCATCCGCGGCGCGCGCGAGCACAACCTCAAAGATATCGACCTCGATATCCCGCGCGACGAGCTCGTGGTGTTCACCGGCCTGTCCGGTTCGGGCAAAAGTTCGCTCGCCTTCGACACCATCTATGCCGAAGGCCAGCGCCGCTACGTCGAGAGCCTGTCCGCCTACGCCCGGCAATTTCTGGAGATGATGCAGAAGCCGGACGTCGACCAGATCGACGGCCTGTCGCCGGCCATCTCCATCGAGCAGAAGACCACCTCGCGCAACCCGCGCTCCACGGTCGGCACCGTCACCGAGATCTACGACTACATGCGGCTTCTCTGGGCGCGGGTCGGCGTGCCCTATTCGCCGGCCACCGGGCTGCCGATCGAGAGCCAGACCGTGTCGCAGATGGTCGACCGCATCATGGCGCTGCCGGAAGGCACCCGGCTTTATCTGCTGGCGCCGGTGGTGCGCGGCCGCAAGGGCGAGTACCGCAAGGAGCTCGCCGATTATCTGAAAAAGGGCTTTCAGCGGGTCAAGGTCGACGGCACGTTCTACGAGATCGCCGCGGTGCCGGCGCTCGACAAGAAATTCAACCACGACATCGACGTCGTGGTCGACCGCATCGTGGTGCGGCCCGATATCGCCACGCGGCTTGCGGATTCGCTGGAGACGGCGCTCAAGCTCGCCGACGGATTGGCGGTGGCTGAGTTCGCGGACCCCCTCCCCGACCCTCCCCCGCAAGCGGGGGAGGGAGCAGCATCGGCGCGGCGGGACCGCTCCAATAATCCTCTCCCGCTTGCGGGGGAGGATGTCGCGCCAACGGGTCGGCGCGAAGCGCCGCCCGATGACAAGCTCCGCGCGACAGGAGGGGGCAAGTCGGCCGATAAGAAGGTCGCGAAAATTCACGACAAGAGCGGGCCGGAGCGCCTCACCTTCTCCGAAAAATTCGCCTGCCCGGTGTCCGGCTTCACCATTCCGGAAATCGAGCCGCGGCTGTTCTCGTTCAACAATCCGTTCGGCGCCTGCCCGAAATGCGGCGGGCTCGGCGTCGAGCAGCACATCGACCCGGACCTCGTCATTCCCGACAAGGAGCGTACGCTCCGCCGCGGCGCCATTGCGCCGTGGGCCAAATCGTCGTCGCCTTATTACGTGCAGACGCTGCTGGCGCTCGGCAAGCACTACAAGTTCACGCTCGACACCAAGTGGAAGGATTTGCCGAAGAAGACCCAGGACGCGATCCTGTACGGCTCCGGCGACACCGAGATCCGCTTCTCCTACGACGACGGCATGCGCGCCTACGAGACGCGCCGCCCATTCGAAGGCGTCATCACCAATCTGGAGCGCCGCTTCCGCGAGACCGACAGCGACTGGGCGCGCGAGGAGATCGCCCGCTACTTCACCGACGTGCCGTGCGAGGCCTGCAAGGGTTTTCGGCTGAAGCCCGAAGCCTTGTGCGTCAAGGTCGGCGGCCTGCACATCGGCGAAGTCTCCGACATGTCGGTCAAAGGCGCAGCGCAATGGTTCACTGAGCTACCCCAGCGGCTTACTGCCAAGCAAAACGAAATTGCCGTCCGCGTGCTCAAGGAAATCCGCGAGCGGCTGAAATTCCTGGTCGACGTCGGCCTCGAATATTTGACGCTGGCGCGCGCCTCCGGAACGCTGTCCGGCGGCGAGAGCCAGCGCATTCGGCTCGCCTCGCAGATCGGCTCCGGCCTCACCGGCGTGCTCTACGTGCTCGACGAGCCGTCGATCGGCCTGCACCAGCGCGACAA
>JASHWN010000019.1 GCA_030044035.1 Xanthobacteraceae bacterium | reverse complement strand
TCTTAAAATACCAAGAGGAGGCCAATCCAGGGCAATGTCTGGTGCTCGGTGATGTATCGGAACAACAGCGACGTTGCGACTCAGGCGATGTCTTGTTCCAGGTCAATGCCCCTGCAGGCGCTCCCGTTATCGGCACGAGATACGCCGATGGATGGTATGCGCTCTATGATCGACACTGCAGCAGAAGGTGGCAGGAACCTTGCGATCATTCCGTTCAAGTCCTGGCCATCTTGGAGATGCTGATAAATGAAAACAAGCAGGCAAAGGACATCGTCGCGATCCCACGGGTCCAGACTGTGCAGTAAGCTCGCTGGAGTGCAGGTATCCGGTGCAGAAAACACGAATGGCAGTCGTTCAACGATGGCACGGTCAAGGTCGGAAGGGGGACGCGCGCGGGACAACTCGCATCATCAATCCTTGTAGCATGGCTCACCACATGGGGCATCAAATGCGCGCTCTTCTCCTGTCCATCGCAATTCTTGGATTGTTCGCAACTGCAGCCCGCGCAGATGACGCCGCCGCTGCGATCGTCGGCAAGTTTCCCGATAACGCACATAACCCGCCTCAACAAGTCTTGATATTTTTCCTGAAAAAAAACGGCATTACGCTGCGAATCACACCCGACGAGTTCTGCAGTCAGATGGACTATGGCCAAGCTGCCAAATACCGCCACGGGGATAACGGCAAAGTTCAGGACTTGGCCGAGGTAGGAAACCCCGAAATCGACGAGAATAATAAGACGCTGCCGGGAACTTTGAATTGGGTGGTCTGCCAATTTCCGGAAACCAAGGGACACCACCAAACTGACAAACCAGCGCACTGACAATGGGGTGCGACCCTGACGGCAAGTACGCGGGCGCTCTCGCCTTTGAGCGAAGGACTTGAGGGGTTTCAGAGCAACTGGCTGATTGTTTACGACGGTGATTGTGATTGCAATCGCGATCATGTACGGCTTTTTCAATGCCATGGTGGCCAAGTTCTGATCAGGCTTTTGTGCGTAAAGACCCTCACAGCCGAGCGCTGCGCGCGCACCCGCCGTCGCGTAACCACGGCGGCTCGCGCGGTTCGTCGACGCGCGCTTTTCGTGGCAACCAAAATCGCCCCGCGGCTGATGCTGCCATCCTGCTTTACGGCTGGCACACTGTCACTGCGGCGCTACAAAATCCGGCGCGCCGCATCCGCCGGCTGTTGGCGACGGAGAATGCCGCGCGCCGGCTCGCCGACGACGGCATCGCGCTGCCGGTCGCGCCCGAACTGGTGCGCCCCGACGCGCTCGACGCGCGGCTGACCCCCGATGCCGTGCATCAGGGCCTGCTCGCCGAAGCCGATCCCCTGCCCTCGCCCGACATCGAAGAGCTCGACCCGTCCGGCATCGTGCTGGTGCTCGATCAAATAACCGATCCGCACAATGTCGGCGCCATTTTGCGCACCGCGGCGGCGTTCGCGGTGGCGGCCGTGGTCACCACCGCGCGGCACAGCCCGCAGGCGACCGGCGTGCTCGCCAAGGCGGCGTCGGGGGCGCTCGAACACGTGCCGATCGTCACCGTGCAAAACCTGGCGCGCGGCCTGAGCGCGCTCAAAGACCGCGGCTTTCTCACGGTCGGGCTCGACGGCAGCGCGCCGGACGATCTCGCCGCGATCGGCCTGCGGGCGCCGCTCGCTCTGGTGCTCGGCGCCGAGGGCAAAGGCTTGCGGCAATTGACGGCCACAACGTGCGACCGGCTGGCGCGGCTCGACCTGCCCGGCGCGATCAAAAGCCTCAACGTCTCCAACGCCGCCGCGCTGGCGCTCTACATCGCCAGCCGTGCGGTCGCGTAGCAATGACGAGGGCGGGCTCCAGTTCCCAGCCGATCGATTGCGTATCTAAACAAACCCGTAATCCTCGTGTTTGGTTGCTGACATAGCCGGTCGCTGCGTCGGCGCGGCCTTAGTCTTGGGTAAACCAAATTTGCAAACTGCCCGCAGCTTTCGGCGGTATTGCAACAAAAAATGTGCTTTTAGCCGATAGCACTTCGCCGCTATCTGGCGGAGGGGGCAATGACTGCGGGGGCTGCGCATATCGCGACGATGCCTCTTCGCGGCATGCACAATTCGACCGTAGCTCGATCCGGTTTCGTTTTTGCAGCCGCCTGCTTTGCGGTCATTCTGTTTGCGCTGGTGCCGTCAAGCACCCGCCTCGCCGGCCTTCAACTTGACGGCCTCTCGATCGGATTGATGCGGGCGGTCGGGGCCGGCCTATTGACCGCGCCGCTATTGGTCATTTGCCGTCTGCGGCCGCCCAACGGCGTGAAGGATCTTTGCTTGTTGCTGGTGTACGCGTTTGGAAATTTTGCCGGGTTCCCGGTGTTGTTCAGCTTCGGCACGCAGCAGACTTCCGGCGCGCATGCGGCGCTTATGATGGCAGTGACGCCGCTATTGGTCGGAATTATCGGAATTATTTTGGATCGCCGCCTGCCGCGGTGGAGCTGGTTCCTTGGTATGGCCATTGCTGTGATGGGCGAAACGGCTCTGGTCGGGTTGGGTAATCTCAGGACCGCAGCCGGCGCCACGGCCGCCGGCGATGCCATTGTGTTTGCCGGCTGCGCGTTGTCCGCAATCGGCCTCGCCGCCGGCGCCCGGCTGGGTTCACGAATGAGCCCATTGGCCGGGGCTTTTTGGGCCGTGACAATTGCCGCCGCCGGCCTTGCTCCTTTCGCGGCCGTGCACGTTTTGTCCGCACCGTACAAATATTCGAACCTGTCGTGGATGACGTGGGTTGCCGTCGTGCAAATCACGCTTGGCGCGGCGGTCTTGGCGAATTTTTCATTTGTTTGGGCGCTGTCGAAAGGCGGCCTCGTTCGCATCGCGCCGCTTCAGTTCGCTCAGCCTGTGTGCGCGCTG
>JASHWN010000156.1 GCA_030044035.1 Xanthobacteraceae bacterium | reverse complement strand
TCGGCCGCATCCTGAAGACGTTCCCCGATTCGCTGTTGTGCGGCGACGTCAGCGACTATCACCTCGCCTTTCCGCAATACGAATACCGCATGCGCTGGATGCAAGAGGGCGACGAGATCGACCTCGGCGGCCGCACGCTCATGGCCGTCGAGCCGGTGATCCGCGACCTGCGCACGACCTATTGGGGTTTTGACACGTGCGAGCGCGTGCTGTTTCCCGGCGACGGCTTTGCCTACAGCCATTATCACGAGGACGGCCATTGCGGCCTGGTCGCCGAGGAAGCGGTGTCGCTCGACTTGCCGGACGTGTCCTCCACGTTCGCCGACCTGGCGCTGTTCTGGACCAAATTCGCCGACATGAATGTCTATTGCGAGCGCCTCGACCAGTTGATCGAACGGCTCGACATCAAGACCATCGCGCCGACCCACGGCCTGCCGATCACCGATGTCAAGGCCACGGTGCCGAAGGTGCAAGCCGGACTGAAGGCGGCGGCGCTGATGCCGGAGACCGGCACCAACGAGAAAGTGGCGGTGGCAGCTTCCTAACATAGTGAACAATGTTTCCCGGGCGCAGCGCAGCACAAGCGCAGCGCAGTGGTGCGCTGCAGACCCGGGATCGTTACGAATTCTGAGCTTTGGGACGATCCCGGATCAGCGGTGCACCGCCACAGCGCGTCGAAGACGCGCGTAAACGGGCTTATGCTGCACCGCATCCGGGAAACAAACGAGGTTGAATGGGGCATCATGAAACAGCTCAGCATCGGCGACGTCACCATCACCAGCGTCATCGAGCGCGACGGGCCGTGGCGGAAGCCGGAGGATATGTTTCCGGCCTACGATCCGGCGATCGGCAAGCGCCATCTCGCCGCGCTCGATCCGGAAGTGTTCGATCCGGCGTCGGGCAAGATGGTCATCACCTATCAGACCTTCGTGGTGCGCACGCCAAAGCACACCATCCTGATCGACACCTGCACCGGCGAGGACAAAGGCTACCCGCCGCCGATGGATTTTCCGAAGCAGCCGTGGCTCGACGGTTTTGCCGCCGCCGGCCTGCGCTTTAGCGACATCGATTACGTGTTCTGCACGCACCTGCACATCGACCATTGCGGTTGGAATACGGTGCTGCGCGACGGCAAGTGGGTGCCGACCTTCCCGAACGCCAAATACATCTTCCACAAGGGCGAATACGCCGCCTGGGAGGCCACGACCAAGGGCGGCTATTCACCCTACGGCCAAAACTTTGCGCCCGGCGGGGGCAACGTCTGGCGCTACAATTGCGAGCCGGTGGTGGCGGCCGGCCAGGCGCTATTGGTCGACGACGATTATGCGCTCGACGACACCCTGTGGCTCACCCCGACGCCCGGCCATTCGCCGTGCCATTGCTGCGTCAATATCCGCTCGCGCGGCCAGCACGCCGTGGTGGTCGGCGATTTGATGCATCACGCGCTGCAGGTCCGCGAGCCGGGCTGGTCGACGATCTTCGACTGGGACCAGGCGCAGGCCGCGCGCTCGCGCCGCAAATTTTTAGGCGAGGCCGCCGGCACCGGCCGCTTCGTGCTGCCGATTCATTTTCCGCATCCGACCACCGGCCGCATCGAGGCCGACGGCGAGCGGTTTCACTATAAGTTCGTGCGCTGACCGCACCTGGACGCTGGATTGATCGAGCGACGGGCGAGCGACCCATCGGAGTCTCTCGCCCGTCGTCTCGTAGCTCCGGTTCCGCGCCTTGGCGGCGCGATCGAGCGGCACGATTCCGCCGCACCTGCCCTCAGCTTATTGCGGCTAAGGCAAGGTGATGGGGCCCCACACGAAATCGTTGGTTGCCCAGCCGTGCAGCCTCGACGGAACAATGTTGCCGATGTAATTGGCGCCCGCCGCGTCGTCGTTAGCCTGCCCAGAACTGTTGAACGACGCGTAGGCATGGCAAGAGATGCATGACGATTTGTTGATGGGCACGCTGGCGTTTATCGCCTCGATCACCGAATTGCCCAGCCGCAGCGGCTCGGTAAACGACGTGGTTTGCGTTCCCTTCAGGCAGTAATGCTGCCAAACCGAGCTGATGCCGGCATCGCTGAACATTGCCAGCACCGGTTTGGTCTTGGCACACGAGCCGTACGATTTCCAGATCGGAACCCTGGGCTCCACGTTCGCCTTGACCGCGCCGAAACTATCATGACAGCCGATATCGTCGCAGCGGCCCGGAGTGTTTTCATTTTCGAAGTCGGTCCAGAACCAGTTATGGAGTACCTTGGTGCTGAAGTGAAACGACAGCAGAGCGTATTTGGTCGTCGTTGTTCCATCCGTTGCGGCGTTGGTGTAGTATTGCTGCTCGACCTGTTGTTCGGTCAGCTTGACCCATTTCATGACGTCCTGTACCCGCGCCCAGTCGGCTTTGAGTTCGATGGCATCGGCCGGGAAGTCGACTTTGGGGCCTTTCTGGTAGCGCTCGGCGAGGCCGGCGTGGGAGTACAGGTTATTGGCGACGATGTACTGGAACGACGCCCAGTTGCGGCGAACCTCCTCGCCGATGCAGCCGTCCGCAGGAAAACCGGCCTGCTTGGCGACTGCCGGGTCGCCGGGTTTGCCACATTGCCCCGGCGCAATGACCTGGGGTAATCGC
>JASHWN010000155.1 GCA_030044035.1 Xanthobacteraceae bacterium | reverse complement strand
CGAGCGCGACCTCGCCCCAAGCGGCCGACTTGTCGGTGCCGGCGACGGTGAACTTGCCGTCCTTGAACACGATGTCGGTTTCGGCGGCTTCGAGCAGATGCGCCGCGATCTTTTTTGCCTTGGCCTCGACCTTGTCCAGGGCTTTGACGATCGCCGACATGCCGACCGCGCCGGAACGCGAGCCGTAAGTGCCCATGCCGAATTGCACGGTGTCGGTATCGCCATGCAGGATGTTGACCTGGTCGATGCCGATGCCGAGCCGCTCGGCGACGAGCTGCGCGAACGTGGTTTCGTGACCCTGGCCGTGCTGATGGCAGCCGGTCAAGATTTCGACCGAACCGGTCGGATTGACCCTCACCTCGGCTGACTCCCATAAGCCCACGCCGGCGCCGAGCTGGCCGACCAGCGATGACGGCGCCACGCCGCACGCTTCGATATAGGTCGCAAAGCCGACGCCGCGCAGCTTGCCATGGCGCTCCGACTCGCGCCGGCGCTTGGTAAAACCTTTGTAGTCGTGGATCTGCAGCGCCTTCTGCAGCGAGGCATTGTAGTCGCCGGCGTCGTACAGCGAGGCGACCGAGGTTTGATACGGGAATTTTTTGACGAAGTTCTTCTGCCGCAGCACCGCCGGATCGATGCCGAGTTCGCGCGCCGAGACTTCGACCAGGCGCTCGACCACGTAGGTCGCTTCGGGGCGGCCGGCGCCGCGATAAGCATCGACCGGCACCGTGTTGGTGTAGACGGCGTCGACCTCGCAATAGATGTGCGCAATCTCGTACTGCCCCGACAGCAGGGTCGCATAGAGGAACGTCGGCACCGCCGACGAGAAGGTCGACATGTAGGCGCCGAGATTGGCGATGGTGTGGACCTTCAGCCCGACGATCTTGCCTTCGGCATCGAACGCCATTTGCGCCTTGGTGACGTGATCGCGGCCATGGGCGTCGGTGATGAAGCTTTCCGAGCGCTCGGCTGTCCACTTCACCGGGCGATTGAGCTTGCGCGCCGCCCACAGGCAGACGACCTCCTCCGGATAGATGAAAATCTTCGAGCCAAAACCGCCGCCGACGTCCGGCGCGACCACGCGCAATTTGTTCTCCGGCGCGATGCCGACGAAAGCCGCGATCACAAGCCGCGCGACGTGCGGGTTCTGGGTCGCGTTCCACAGGGTGAGGTGGCCGCTGGCCGCATCGTATTCGGCAAGCGCGGCGCGCGGCTCTATCGCGTTCGGGACGAGACGATTGTTGACGAATTCAAGCGTGGTGACGTGGCTGGCGCTGCGAAAGGCGCCGTCGGTCGCCGCCGGATCACCGAGATGCCAATTGTAGATCGTGTTGTTCGGCGCGACATCGTGAATGAGCGGCGCGCCTTTGGCGGCAGCCTTGGTCGGATCGACCAATGCGGGGAGCACTTCGTAATCGACGTTGACCTTCTCGGCGGCATCCTTGGCCTGCGCCAACGTATCGGCGATCACGACCGCGACCGCGTCGCCGACATAATTGGCCTTGCCGAAGGCGAGCGCTGCGTGCGGCGCCATCTTCATCGGCGAGCCGTCCTTCGACAGCACGGTCCAGCCGCAGATCAAATTGCCGAGCTTGTCTTGCGCAAACTCGGCGCCGGTGAAGATGCCGGCGACGCCGGGCATGCCGGAGGCAGCCGATTTATCGACGCTCTTGATCCGGGCGTGGGCGTGCGGCGAGCGGATGAAATAGATCGCAGCCTGGCCCGGCCGGTTGATATCGTCGGTGTAATGGCCCTGGCCGGTGATGAAGCGTTGATCTTCCTTTCGGCGCACCGCAGCGCCGATACCGATCGCGCTCATGGCAGCTTCCTCCAGGTTCTTTTTCGCGCCCTTAAGACTTTCGCGCCCTTAAGACTTAAGACGAGCCGGAACAGGGAATGCGGGCCCTCTCCTACTCGGCCGCCGCCGCGGTCGCGCCGCCGCGCATGGCGCGGGCGCCGGCGGCGATGGCTTTCACGATGTTGTGGTAGCCGGTGCAGCGGCAGATGTTGCCTTCAAGCTCTTCGCGGATGGTGTGATCGTCGAGATCGTTGCCCTTGCGCCGCACCATATCGACGGCGGTCATGATCATGCCGGGCGTGCAATAGCCGCATTGCAGGCCGTGATTTTCGCGGAACGCTTCCTGCATCGGATGCAGCGGTCCGTCGGCCGGCGCCAAACCCTCGATGGTGAGCACGTTGGCACCTTCGAGCTGCAGCGCCAGCACCGTGCACGACTTCGTCGCTTTGCCGTTGATGTGAACCACGCAGGCGCCGCATTGCGACGTGTCGCAGCCGACGTGAGTGCCGGTCAACCGCAGATTTTCCCGCAGCAATTGCACCAACAGCGTGCGCGGATCGACATCGGCGGTGACAGGTTTGCCGTTCACCGTCAGGGACACGGCTGCCATTGGCTCCTCCTCGAATTAAAAAGTGGTTCAAACGTCATGATTTGAGCGTCGGCCGGGCGGGCCGAGCCTATCCAAGGGCGAAATCGTGGCGATTTTGCCGTTCTCCGCCGCCAGAACGGCCAATACTCTGAACCGCGGCCGGGCCGCCGGTCAAGTCAGTTCCGCGTGCGCCGCGGTACCGCAAACCGGCGTGTCCAAACCGCACACCCCAGCAAGCTGCGGACCAGGGTTGCGCGTCCCACACGCCGCGCAACAAAGCCCGTCCGCGTGTCGCGGGCGGGCTTCTGCCCTACGCGCTCTTCGGGCTGACCGCCGCGGCGAAATTCTTGAAAAAGTCGTCGGCGATTTTTTTCGCCGCGCCGTTGATCAACCGCTGACCGAGCTGCGCCAGCTTGCCGCCGATTT
>JASHWN010000154.1 GCA_030044035.1 Xanthobacteraceae bacterium | reverse complement strand
GCCGATGCGTGCGGCGTGGCTTTTTTCGCCGCCGGCGCCGTCGGCACCGAGAATTCGAGCGAATTCGCCTTGCCGAACGGGATGGTGCAGTCGAAGCCGAGCTTGGCGCCGGTGCGCGCGCCTTGCAGCGACGGATCGAGCGGCACGACGCGGAAGCCCGAGCCGGTCACGAGATCGCGGTCGGCCTGGAAGCGGGTGGCGAAGGCCCAATCGGTTTCGGCGTCGGAGAACACATCGATGTCGGGGTCATAGACGAGGACGTGCTTGGCTTCGGCGTGCGAGCCGAATACCGCGGCGATGGCGTTGCGCGCATCGCCAGGCACGCGCTGGCGCAGTGCGACGCGCACGTTGTACATGCCGCCGCTCGACGGCGTGGCGTAGACCGCGAGCGGCTCGCGCACCGAAGCCTGCAGCGCAGCCCAGGCCGCCGCCTCGGTCTTCATGGCGCTCAGATGGGTGGTGTCGGTATGCGACAGCGTGCGGCCGCTGATGGTCAGCGTCTGGAACAGCGCATCCTCGCGGTGGGTGATCGCGGTGACGTGCAGCACCGGATTACGCTTCACCACGCCGTAATAGCCGACATACTCGCCATACGGCCCCTCCGGCTCGACATGGCCGGCCGGATCGAGCACGCCCTCGATGACGTACTCGGCGTCGGCCGGCACGTGGATGTCATTGGTGACGCATTTCACCACCGGCACCGGCGCGCCGCGCAGCGCGCCGATGATGGCGAGCTCGTCGACGTCGGGCAGCGCCATCATGGCAGCGAGAAAATCGGCCGGATGCGAGCCGACCGCGTAGGCGACCGGCACCGGCTCGTGGCGCGCGGCGCCCTGCAGATAGATGGCGCGCATGTCGCTCGGCGCGATCAAATCGACGCCAGCGTGCCGTTTGCCGCGCAGCATGATGCGGCGGCAGCCCACATTGGTGAATCCGTTGCCGGGAAACCTCGCGTAATCGATGCCGGCCGAAATATACGGGGCGCCGTCGGCGCCGTGTTGCAGATGCACCGGCAATGCGGTGAGGTCGGCTTCGTCATCCTTGAGGACGACCTGCTGCACCGGCGCCTGCTGCGACGACACCGTGACGGGCGGCTGCAGGCGGCTGAGACGCTGGCTCAGCGCGGCCAACAAACCGCGCTCATCGGTGTCGAGCGCGCGCGCCAGCCGCCGGCGTGAGCCCATGACGTTGCCGACCAGTTCGGCGCGCTCGGGTCCGGCCGCCTTGAACAGAACCGCACGCGGATTGCCGTCCAGCGCGGCGGCAACGTCGATCAGATCGATTGGCTGGTCGTGCACCTCGCACTCGCCGCAATCGACGAGCTGCTGCACGAAATGACGCAGCCGGAACCGCTCGGTGTCGATCGTCGGCATGGGCGGCCTCCCAATGCGGCTTTCGAAAAAGCACTTGTTGCCAAGCGATTTAGCAACGCGCGCGTACAGGTGTAAATCCCGTCTCGTCATTCCGGGGCCGCGCCAACGGGTCCGCGCAGAGCGCGGCCCGACGACAAGCTCCACGCGGCACCCGGAATCCATAACCACAGAGCTAGCGGTACATGGTGCGACATGCTTGTCTTGGCCGGCGGTGATTATGGATTCCGGCTCTCGCTGGCTCCGCTCGCTCGACCGGAATGACGAGGAGATATTATCGTGGCGCCAACGCTCCGGCTTTATGAAGATGTGCTGTCAAACGATGCGGCTGTTTCGCTGCCGCCGCTGCCGCGCATGGTGTTCGTCGTACATGGTGCGCTCGCCGTTGCTGACCAAGAGCTGCACGATGGCGCAGCCTGGAGCGGCGAGGAGGCGATCGCGCTGAAAGCAAGTCGCGACGGTGCCACGCTCTGGCGCTGGGAATTGGTTGGCGCCGATGCCGGCGCCGGCGCGCTCGCCGGCCACGGCATCGTCTCACGCGAAAAACTTGCAGCAGAACTCGAAACGCTGCGCAAGGGTCGTCTCCTGCTGCGCGGCGATAGCGTGGCGTTTCCGCCGGGCGGCTGCGCCTACCTGCACCGCCACCAGGGACCCGGCATCCGCTGTTTGCTCGAAGGCGGCATCCGCATCGACACCCACGGCGGTTCGACGTCTTACGGTCCCGGCGGCGCCTGGTACGAAACCGGTCCCGACCCAGTCTTCGCGCAAGCGGCCGATCGGCCGACGCGCTTCATCCGCGTGATGATCCTGCCGGTGGCGTATGTGGGCAAAAGTTCGGTCGACTATCTCAACGAAGAAGACAAGGCCAAGCCGAAATCGCAGCAGTACAAGATCTTCGCCGATCTGCCGCTGACAATAGCGAACGGATAACAACGTTCGTTTCCCGGGCGCAGCGCAGCACGGAGTGGTGCGCTGCAGACCCGGGATCGTTTTGAACTCGGAGCCTGTGAAGGTCCCGGATCAGCGGTGCACCACCATAGCGCGTCGCAGACGCGCGTAAACGCGCTTATGGTGCTGCACCGCATCCGGGAAACGCGGCTTGAGCAATCACACCGGCTTGTAATTGCGGTCCATCGGCACGTCGATCAATAGCGGCGCGTTGCTTTGCAGGCCCCGCGCGATCAGATCGGTCGCGTCGTGCACGGTCTTGGCGCGTTCGGCGGCGATGCCGAGCGAACGGGCGAGGCCGACGTAATCGATCGCCGGATCGGTCAGCTCCATGCCGACGAAGCGATCGACCTGGGCGGCCAGGCCGCGCTGCGCGTTCAGCCGCTGCTTGAGGATGCGATACGAGGTGTTGTTGAAAATGACGAACACGACGGCGATGCGCTCGTGCGCCGCGGTCCACAACGCCTGACAGGTGTACATGGCGCTGCCATCGCCGACCAGCGCCAGCACCGGGCGGTCGGGCAGCGCCAGTTTGACGCCGAGCGCCGCCGGCAGGCCCCAGCCGATGCCGCCGCCGCGCAGCCCGAAAAAACTCTGCGGGTCGTCGCTGCGGATCAGCGAACGAATGCCGGCGCCCGACGATACGGTTTCGTCGATCACCACCGCATCCTGCGGCAGCATTTCGCCAATGGCATGAAGCAGCGCCAGCGGCGCCACCGGCGTTTGCTCCACGAGTGCGCGCGCCTTGGCCTTGAGCGCCTCGCGTTCGGCGAGGCTGGCGCGCTTGGCGGCTTCGAGCCGCTCGCGTGCCGCGCCGCGGGCACCGCTGGTCATCGTCTCGCGCACGGCCTTGGTCAGGTCGGGCAGCGTGGTTTTGGGATCGCCGAGAATCGCGACCTTTGGCGGATAATTCTTGCCGAGCTCCCAGGCGTCAGTGTCGAGATGAATGAGCGTGAGGTTTTGCGGCATCGGCTCGATGTCGGACGGCAGCGACAGCGTGAACAGATCGCCGCCGACCGAGAACAGCACGTCGTATTGTTCCAAAATCCTGCGGATCGGCCCCTGCATGCGGGTCATGGCGCCGCGGAACAGCGGATGCGAGGTCGGGAACGATGCGGTCGAGGGCACGAGCTCGCTGTAGACCGGCGCGCCAAGGAGTTCGGCCAGTTCGGCAAGCTCGGCGTGGGCACGGCCTTGTGCCACCGCATCGCCGGCGATGATCAGCGGCCGCTCGGCGCGGGCCAGCAGCGCGGCCGCTTCGACGACCGCCGCCGGATCGCCGCGCAGCCGCGGCGCCACCCGCGTCGGGGCCAGCAGATCGACCTCGCCCTCGGCTTTGAGAATGTCGCCCGGCAGCGCCAGAAAGACCGGGCCGGTCGGCGGCGCCAGCGCCGTCTTGGCGGCGCGATGCACGAGCCGCGGCAGATCGGCGAGCCGATGCACTTCGGCCGACCATTTCACCAGCGGTCGCGCGATCGGCGGCAGGTCAGCCCACAGGATCGGTTCGGTGGCGTTGAAATCCTGGTCGTGCTGGCCGGCGGTGACCAGGATCGGCGCGCCCGCCTTTTGGGCGTCGTACAGCATGCCCATGGCGTTGCCGAGACCGGGCGTGACGTGCAGGTTGACGACGGCGAGCTTGCCGGAGGCCTGCGCATAGCCGTCCGCCATGCCGATGACGGTCGCTTCCTGCAGGCCGAGCACGTAGCGCAGCTCGTTGTCGACCGCGAGCGCGTCCATCAGTGGCAGTTCGGTGGTGCCAGGATTGCCGAACAAGGTGTCGACGCCCTCCTGCTTGAGCAGCTCCAGGAAGGCGCGTTTTCCGGACATGGCGGGCAAGGTCTTGCTCCCTCGGCAAAGGTGGAATGATAGCATGGCGCCAATATCGGCGAAGTACCGAGCGGGCGCGCGGTACGGTGCGGCTCGAGCGCCTCCGCAAGGGCGAGAGAATCGAACAAAGCGGCCGACGGCCGCAGGGAAAAGTAACTGCAATGGATAGCGAAACGCCTTTGGTGTGCACCGATGGCATCGTTCCAGTTCGAGCTGAGGCAGACCCACGATCCGAACGGCTTACGGATTTGCTTTTCGGCGAAGAATTTTTGCCGCGCTCAGAGCATGCGGAATTCCTCTTCGGAACAACGACGTCGGATGGAATTGAGGGTTTCGCGCCGGCCGCGTCCCTCGCGTCGAAGTCGGACCGCGCCACTCATCAGGTACCACGGACCTTCATTCATATTTATCGCGCCCCCGACCTGACGATGGCTGCAGGAAAAGTACTGCCAATGAATGCGCTGGTGTCAGTTACCGGCCGTTCAGTGGCAGTGCGCTATCCAGGCGGAGGCCCGGGCTCAACAGTCGTTCAGCTTCGCTCGGGGGGTTGGGTGACGGAGCAAGGCTTGGTCCCCATTGGGCATTACCAAACCGACGTCGAGATGGTCGCCAGGATGTTCATTGGTGCCGTATACCTACACGGCGGGAAGACTTGGCTCGGATGTGACGGACCAGGCTTAATTCAGACTGTCCTTTGCGCATGTGGTTTCAGCATTCCGAGACAGCTTAAACAGCAGGTCGATTATCTTTATCAAAAACAGGCGACGAACGCCGAAGATCATCCTATCGAGGGCTCGCTCATTTATTCCGACACGTCTTGCGGCTTTCTATTCAAAGAAGAAATCGTTGCTGCGCGGACGCAGACTATGCTTGTTGATGCTTCGTCGCATGCTGACTTTCTTGAGGATGCCG
>JASHWN010000153.1 GCA_030044035.1 Xanthobacteraceae bacterium | reverse complement strand
AAGGTGAAGGTGACGAACGGGCGGGCGGAAGGCGTGCTCAGCCGTTCAATGGCCGCGTCGAAAGTGACGAAATCCAGCGGCTCCCGGCGCAGCCGGCGCAGGATCCATTCCAGCTTTCCGACCGGACAACGCAGCGTATGGTCCGGATGAAAGGCGTCGTCGTCGACGATGCTGTGCAACGCGAAGATGGTGCCGCGCCCGCGATAGCGGACCGCCAGCGCACTGCTCAATCCCGAGAAGTGTGCCGCCGTGTAGACCGCGTTTTTGATGGTCTCGGGTAGCGACACGGGACCGTCTCGCTGTTGCGATTCAATGAGGTGGCGCCGATGTGACTTCCGCCGCGAACGGTCTCATCAATAATCAATTGCAGGCCGCGGCGCTTCGGTTCCATCGCAGTAACCCTAACGGCCGGCGGGACGGGTCGCCGCGGCGAGCACGTCTCAGCTGTAGGCTGGCGGCGCCGTTCAGGCCGCTTCGGCGTCGGTCAAGACCGCGCCGCGGACTTTGCGTGCGTTAAGGCCGAGCGCGGACAGGACGGCGTCGACGGCCTTCGCGTCGGCAGCGTCGGCCTTGCTGACGAGCACGATGTGATCGACCAGCCCGGCAAAGAAGCGGGCGCTGGGATCGCGGCTGAGATCCGTCGCCGCGACCACCACCATGTCGAAGTTGCCGGTCTGGGCGAACGCCAGCTTGATGTCGTCGTCGGTGATGCGGCGGTCGCGGCGGCTGTGGGGTGAAACGAACGGAATGACGTTGAGATTGGTGTCGCGGTCGCGGATCACCGTCTCGGACAGCTGCCGTCGTCCGACCGCGACATCGACCAGCCCGGCGTCGCTATGGTCGGCGTCAAGCGCCGCAAGCGCCCGGCGCTCGAGGTCGGCGTCGATCAGCAGCACACGCTGGGTCGCCGCCGCCAGCGCCGCAAGCGTCAGCGCCACGGCGGCCGCATCGATGCCGCCACCCGAGGCGACCACCATGACGCTCGGATTGTCGCGCTTGACCGGGCTCGCCCGCACCGCGTCATAGACTTGCCGGATCGCGACAGCGACGCGCGATCCGGGATTGTGCACGACATCGCGCAGCAAGCCTTTGCCTTGCGGCATCACGGCGAGCACCGGCACGCCGGAGGCGAGTTCGGGCGTCGCCGACTCGCTGTTGCGCGAGCCGCCGCGCTTGCGTTGTGCCGACACAGCGCCGGATCGGGGCCGGGCCGGATTCGGCATGTTCGGTCGCATCATTGTCAGCCCGGCGCCCGCGGCGACACCGAGAAAGACGGCGGCGAGCGCGATCAGCGAAGACGACGGCGGCCAGCTGCGGTTGAGCGGCAGGTCGGCCCTGGAGATCACCTGAATGTTCTTGGTGTCGAGACGCTCCTGCTCGCCGGTCTCGCGCGCGCGCACCAAAAACGCTTCGTACACGGCGCGGCTTGCCTGCACGTCGCGCTCGAGCTCGCGCAAGGTCACCATCGCGGCGTTGGTGGCGAGCGTGCTCTGCTTGAGCGTATCGACGCTGCGGGCGAGCAAATCCTCGTTCGCCTTGGCGCTCTCGTAATCGGCGCGCGCGGCGAGCGCGATGCGGTTGACTTCGTCGGCGATCATGCGCTTGAGCCGCTCGGCCTGGGCCACAATCTCGATCACGGCCGGATGGCGGTCGCCGAGGCTGGTGGTTTGCTCGGCTTCGCGGCGCATCACCTCGGCGTACTGGCTGCGCAGCGCCGTGATGGTCTGCGACTGCACGGCTTCGGGAAACGCGCCGATGTCGGCCTTCGAGCGTTGCACCGCCTCGATCTGATCGAGCCGCGCCTTCGCCGCCGCGGTGCGGGCGCGCGCCGCGGCGAGCTGATTATTCAGATCGGCCAGTTGCTGCTCGTTGACCAGCTGGCCGTTGGCGCCGACGATGTTGTGGCTTACCTTGAACGCCTGCACCCGATCTTCGGCGCTCTGCACGCTCTGCTTCAGCTCATTGAGCCGTCCCGTCAGCGAGCGCGAGACCTGCCGCGCCGCATCGGCCCGCACGTCCGTCTGCTCGGTGAGATAGGCCTGCGCCACGGCGTTGGCGAGGCGCGCCGCCTTGGCCGGCTCTTCGCTGTTGACGCTGACATCGACCACGTAGGTGCGCTCGGCGCGCTTGGCCTGCACGTGGCGGCGGAATTCGTTGAGCGCGGCGAGCGACGGATCGGGCTTCACCAGCGCCTGGCGGCGGCCGAGCGCAGTCGAGATATCGCCGAACCAGGCGCGCAGCAGCGACGGGCCGCGGGTGAATTCCGGGTCGTGCGCCAAACCCTCGGCGTCGACGACGCGGCGCAACACGTCGTCGGACGTGAGCACGCGCACCTGGCTGTCGACCTGAAGGAGTTGCGTGTCGGTCGTCTGGCTCGATGGCGTCGCTTCGTTGGCGACGGCGCGCAGATCGGTGGGCTCGATCAGGATTTCGGTGACGGCGGTGAAGCGATGCGGCGCGGCGAGCACGAACAGCACGGCGGCGAACAGCGCCAAGGCCGCGGTGGCGAGGATCGTGGTGCGGCCCTGCCAGAGCGTGGACCAGATCTTGCCGAAGTCGATTTCGGTGGACGGGATCGTCGCCGTATCCGCGTTGGCGAGCACGGCTGACTTGAACTGACGCGGCGCTTCAAACATCGAGCACTCGACAATAATCGGCGAGCCGCGGATGGAGTCCTGGACGCTGCTTTTTGCTGGCCGCCCGCCCGCATTTGCAGTGAACGCGCATGCGGTCCGGCAGTCCAGCGCTCATCGCGACTGTCAGAAGTTCATAGATAATTAAAGTTAATGCGCGGTGTACGCGGCGCGCGGGCCGTCACCTGCGGAACAGGCGAAATAAAGCCGCCAGAACGATCGCCACCGCAAGGACCGGAATCCAGATCAGCACCGCGCCCAGCACGGCGATCATCAGGATGCCGACGATCGCGGCGACTGCCAGCAGCAACAGCGCGATGCCGAACGGCCCGATGCGCCCGACATAGACGCGATGGGTGCCGCGGATGTCTTCAAAACCGTTGCCGCGCCACGGCGTGCGGCGCCAATTGGCCTGGTCGCCGCGATCCGGCGGAATGATCTCGGGTTCTGCGCGCGGCCGTTCCGGCCGGTTCGGGTCGTACGCCATGATGATGCTGCTTCCGTGCCCTTGCTGATATTTAGGCTCCCCGGCGGCGATCACAAGCGGCACTTCGCGGCGCAGGCATCATCACCGCATGTGCGTGCGGCCGTGGTGGTCGTGCAGGAACTTGGCCAATTGCTCGCGCAAGCTCTCGTCGCGCTCGCTCTGGTGGCCGAGCAGCACGGCGCGCTCGAACAGCGTCTGCTGCAGCTCCGCCGGCAAGTCGCTCCACAGGTCGGCGGCGGCCGCGCCGAGCGCGAGAAAATACCGCGCGGCGCTTTCGTGCGTATTTGGCGACGGCATTGGCATGGCTGAACCTCGCAAGGACCATTGGCGCGTAACCGCCGACGGCGGTCCGGAAAACCTGACGATAACGCCGGCGCCGCAGCGCGGTTCAGCTCGGCGCTCCTTCCATCATGTCGAAGCGGCCGAGCCGGTAGACGACGACCGAAACGAGCCAGCTCGCCACGAAGATCGCAATGATCAGATAGCCGAGGCTGCCGAAATGATCGTTGAGCGCGCCGATCATGCCCCAAAACGGCCCTTCCAGCTTGAGCTGATCGGCCAAAAGCCCCAGCGCCTCGATGCCGCCGATCAACACCGCAACCACGACGGACACGAAGGTGATGGTGAGATTGTAATAGAGCTTGCGGATCGGCTTGGCGAAGGCCCAGCCGTAGGCGCCGAGCATCAGCACGCCGTCGGTGGTGTCGATCAGCGACATGCCGGCGGTGAACAGCGCCGGAAACACCATGATCGACCAGATCGGCAGGCCGCGCGTGGCTTCGGCTGCGGAAATGCCGAGCAGGCCGATTTCGGTCGCGGTGTCGAAGCCGAGCCCGAACAGAAAGCCGAGCGGGTACATGTGCCAGCTGCGCGCCACCATGCGGAACATCGGCCGGAACAAACGGCCGAGCAGGCCGCGTTGCGCCAACAGATGGTTGAGGTCTTCCTCGACCAGCGTGCCGCCGCGCCGCACCTCGCGGAACGTGCGGTAGACCGACAGCAAAATGACCAGATTGGCGGCGGCGACCAGGAGCAGGAATACGGCCGAGACCAGCGTGCCGACCACGCCGCCGACCAGCCGGAACGATTCGAAGCGGCCCTGCAGCGCGCTGGCGGCCAGCGCCACGCCGGCGGACGCCAGCACCACGATGGTCGAATGGCCGAGCGCGAAGAAGAAGCCGACGCTGACGGGGCGCTTGCCGTCCTGCATCAGCCTGCGGGTGACGTTGTCGATCGCCGCAATGTGGTCGGCGTCGACCGCGTGGCGCAGGCCGAACGTGTAGGCGAGAAACGCCGTGCCGATCAGAACCGGATAGTCGTGAAACGCGACCAGCGCCCACACCCAGGCCAGCACATTGGCGCCGACCAGGACGACATAGATGCCGATGACCTTGCTGCGTAATTCCGCATTCTGATCGTTGAATAGTTTGACAATCGCCGTCCGCATGAACACCTCGCGCCCGGCTGCTTACCAAACCGGGCGCGCGGCATCGATACGACGGCGCTTACGGGGGCGCAAGAGTATGGGGAACGGCAAGGATTGCGCGAGGAGTGAGTAGAGGGCGCCATGGCTTGGGAAATGCCGCCGGTTGCGATTTGCACTAAATGCCGTGATCCGTTGCCAGGCAACCAGGCGCACTTGATAAATGAACGTTGCGTGCGGCGGTCGGATGGCCATCGTTGCGACGGTACTTACAACACCACCTTGAATAAAGCCGAGTGGGAATCTTGCACCCTTTGTGACAAAACGGGGCACAAAGGGTCGTCGCGTTGCCGTCTTTACCTTATGTCCGCGACAGAATTTGACACCGCGGCATCGCGCAAATCTCGGATTGCACGCAATCCCTACTGCCACGATATCAATCCACCGTCGCGCCGGAGAATTTGACGGCCTTGGCCCAGCGTTGCGTGTCGGCGGCGACGAAGGCGTCTAGCTCGTTCGGGTTCATGATCATCGGCTCGGCGCCGAGGTCGCGAATGCGGTTCGCGATGGCGGGTTCGGCGAGGCTAGCATTCACCGCTTTGTTGAGGGCTGCGATCGTGTCTGTCGGCGTTGCCTTCGGCGCGCCGAGGCCGACCCACGATATCACCTCGAAGCCGGGGATAATGGAGGCCAGCGGAACAATTCCTGGCAGGGCTGGCGATGGCTTCAAGCTGGTGACCGCGAGCGCCCGCAGCCTCCCGTCGCGCACAAAGCCGATCGAGCTGGATACGTTGCAGAACATGAGCTGCGCGCGGCCCGCCACCAGATCGGCGAGCGGCGCCGCGTCGCCGCGGTAAGGCACGTGCACCATCGACACGCCGGTCATCATCTTGAATTGTTCGCCCGCTAGATGCCCGCTCGTGCCGATTCCGGACGATGCCATATTGATCTTGCCGGGGTTGGCTTTGGCATAGCTGATGAATTCCGCGACGCTTTTGGCCGCGAACGCGGGATTGGTCACCATCACGAGCGGGCCTTGCAGCATGCCGGCTACCATGGCGATATCGCGGGTGAAATCGAACGGCAAATGCTTGT
>JASHWN010000152.1 GCA_030044035.1 Xanthobacteraceae bacterium | reverse complement strand
CGGCTGCACCAGCGCGTTCATCATATCGCCCATGGTCATCGGGTAGGGCGCCGCAGGCACGACCGGTGCGGCCGGTGCGGGCGCTGGCGGCGCTGCGGCCTGCGGCGCAGGCGCCGGCTGCGCCAACAGGGCGGATGCAGTCGCGACCATGATGGCGGCCGCGAGCGCTGCGACAAGCGTGGGATGTTTGTGCATGGCCCGGCCCCCGCGCCGGTTCACTGCTTCTGCAGATAGCATTCGACCTCGATCGGGTCCTTGGTATCGCCCGCGGCATGCGGCTGGCGCTGCACGTTCGCTTCTTTGTAGCCGTCCTTGGCGCACGAGATGGTCACGTCGTCAGGATTGACGTCCTGGCCGAAGCCGGGAATTTTGTAGACGCCCATGATGTCGGTGCGCGTCACCAGCGCGCCGCGGTCCTTCACTTCGGCCGTCACCTTGGCGTCGGCAATGCCCGGCCCGCCGACCTCACGCACGAAACCGAAAAAAGCCGGCCCGTCGGAGGCGTTGATGTCCTCGTCGGTGAAGCCGGTGCCGCCGGCGCGGCCGGCCGAGGGTGCGGCCAACACGAGCGCGGCGACGAGAGCAACTGTCGAACCGACGCGGTGAAACGTCATGCGGGTCATTCAGTTCAGATAATAGAGCCGCAGCATGGAGGCGCAAGCCGCCGCGGGCAGTGCGTCGGCCGCCGGCTCAACGCGGATAGGGCGGCTTATCGAGCCCTTTTGGCGACAGCGTGAAAATCTCGACGCCGGTCTGCGTGACGCCGACCGAGTGCTCGAATTGCGCCGACAGCGAACGGTCGCGGGTCACCGCGGTCCAGCCGTCGGACAGCACTTTGACGTGCGGGCGTCCGAGATTGATCATCGGCTCGACGGTGAAGAACATGCCGGGCTTGAGCACGATGCCCTCGCCGGGCCGGCCGACGTGGACGACGTTCGGCTCGTCATGGAACAGCCGCCCGACACCGTGGCCGCAGAAGTCGCGCACCACGCTCATGTGCTGCGCCTCGACATAGGTCTGGATGGCATGGCCGATGTCGCCGGTGGTGCCGCCCGGCTTGATGGCGGCGATGCCGCGCATCATCGCCTCGTAGGTCACCTCGATCAGTCGCTCGGCGCGGCGCGGAATCTCGCCGACCGCATACATGCGGCTCGAATCGCCGTGCCAGTGGTCGAGGATCAGCGTCACGTCGACGTTGAGAATGTCGCCGTCGCGCAGCGGCTTGTCGGACGGGATGCCATGGCAGACCACATGATTGACCGAGGTGCAGGTCGCCTTGCGGTAGCCGCGATACATCAGCGTCGCCGGCATCGCGCCGTGGTCGTGGCCGAACTCGTAGACCAGGCGATCGATGCGCTCGGTCGACACGCCCGGCTTGATCTCGCCGACCAGCATGTCGAGGCATTCGGCGGCGAGCCGGCCGGCCCTGCGCATGCCTTCGAAGGCGGCGGCGCCGTGGATCTTGATCTGTCCGGTCTTGCGCAGCGGCGCCGAGGCCGCTTCCACATAGGTCATGGCGCTAAAAATTGTCAGCCGCGGTGCGAAAGCGGCTGCAAGCCGCCAGTCGAACCGCAATGTAAGCATGCCGGCGCGCAACGCAAGCAAGTCGCACACGCCGCGCCTGGTTTCGTCATTGCGAGGAGCCCCGCAGGGGCGACGAAGCAATCCAGATTTAGTGTGCCGGTCGCTGGATTGCTTCGCTTCGCTCGCAATGACGGCTTGCGTCATTCTTCCACGATCGGAACCGGGGCGGCGATTTCGATGCCGCCGGTGGTGATCTTGCAGCGCCACGCCAACATTTCGACGCCCTTCTGCCGCGCGCGGTCGAAGCCGGCGGCATAAGCGTGATCGATGTCGCGTGCCACGGCGAAGCGGTCGGCCGAAGGAATTTGGATGACGAACAACAGCACCGCACGGGCGCCGCCGGCGACCATCAGCGAAAGATCTTCCAGATGCTTGGCGCCGCGCGCCGTCACGCAATCGGGAAATTCGGCGCGATGCGGCTGGCGCATCAGATGGACGTTCTTGATCTCCAGATAACAGGTCGGGCGCTTGTCGTCCTCGAGCACGAAATCGGCGCGCGAGCCGACGCCGTATTTCACCTCGCGGCGGATCGACGGATAGTCGCGCAGCTCGGGAATGAGCCCGGCGGCCAGCGCTTCGGCGACCAGCAAGTTGGGCAGCACCGTGTTGACGCCGACCAGTTCCGGACCGCTGCCGAGATCGGTTTCCACCAGCTCCCAGCTGTAGCGCAGCGTGCGCATCGGATTTTGCGAATCCGACAGCCAAACTCGCGAATAGGGCCGGTTGAGTCCGGTCATGGCGCCGGGATTGGCGACGTGCACCGTCGTCATCTCGCCGGACTCGAACATCACGTCTGCGAGAAAGCGCTTGTAACGGCGCGCCAGCATGGCCGGGATGAGCGGAGTGCCGAACCGCATGGCTGCAACTCATAGACGGTGAGGCGCAGCTGTGGGAAGGCTTTTTTGATTGTCCTGGTGGAAGCGCTCATTCCCGCGAAAGCGGGAATCCAGAGGACTTGAAAAGAACTGGGTCCCCGCTTTCGCGGGGACGAGCGGGACGGGACTGGATCTGCTGTCACAGGACGATGTTGCCGCCCAGTTCGTCCTCGATATGCACGCGGATGATATCGTCGAACGAGGCTTCGGCGCGGAAGCCGAGCGCCAGCGCGCGGCGCGGATCGAACCGGCGCGGCCAGCCGGCAACGATGCGCTCGACCAACGGGTCCGGGGCGCGGCGGATGCGCGCGGTGACCTTGTCGCCGGCGATCCGGCGCAGCGCCGCGATCTGCTCGGCGACCGTGCAGCACACGCCCGGCATGGTCAGGTTGACGCGCGTCCCGAGCTGCTCGCTCGACAGCCCGGCGGCGTGAACCAGAAAGCCGACGGCGGCGCGCGGGCTGGCGTGCCAGTGCATGACGGATTCATCGACCGGCAGCACCGCCTCTTGGCCGGCGAGCGGCTCGCGGATGATCGAGGAGAAAAAGCCGGATGCGGCCTTGTTGGGCCGGCCCGGCCGCACGTTAATGGTCGGCAGCCGGATGCCGACGCCGTCGATAAAGCCGCGGCGGGTGTAGTCGGCGAGCAATAATTCGACGATCGCTTTCTGCGTGCCGTATGAAGTCAGCGGCGTTTGGAAAAATTCGTCGCCGATCGCGTCGGGAAACGGCGCGCCAAACACCGCGATGGACGACGTGAAGACAAAGCGTGGCCGATAGAAGTTGCCGATTTTACGAATCGCTTCGAGCAGCGCCCGCGAACCGTCGAGATTGACCCGCGTGCCTTTCTCGAAATCGAGTTCGGCCTCGCCGGATACGACGGCGGCGAGATGAAAGATCACGTCCGGCCGCCCGGCGAGGGCCACAAGCGCCGTTGCCCGTTCGCCGATATCCGCCGCCCCGGTGACGATGTGGCCGCGAAATTTTTCCGGCTTTTGCGGCGCCTCGATGTCGATCAGGGTCAGCGTGTCGATCGGCCGACCGTTGAGCGCGCCGGCCTCAACCAGTCGCGCCGTCAACTTGCGCCCGACCATTCCGGCCGCGCCGGTGATGAGAACGTGCATGGTTCATCCGTGTTGCCGTCATTCCGGCCGAGCGAAGCGAGAGCCGGAATCCATAATCCCTTATGGTGCAGATCGACGTCCGAACTCCGCCGAAAGGACCGTGGTTATGGATTCCGGGTTCGCGCTTCGCGCGCCCCGGAATGACGAAAGAGAATTACAGCGCCATCCCGCCGTCGACGAGATGGGCCTGGCCGGTAATGTAACTTGCCTCGTCGCTGGCCAGGAACAGGGCGAGCGCGGCGACTTCGGTCGGCGTGCCGAGCCGGCCCATCGGCTGCCGCGCGACAAAATCCTGCCGCACGGCGTCGAGCGAACGGCCGGTCTCCTTGGCCAGCGTAGCGACGCGATCGTCGAGCGACGGCGACTCGATGGTGCCCGGACAGATCGCGTTGCAGCGGATGCCCTGTTTGATGAAATCGGCGGCGACCGCCTTGGTGAGCCCGATTACGGCGGCCTTGGTGGCGCCGTAGGCGTAGCGGTTCGGCACGCCGCGGATCGAGGAAACGGCCGACGAAATGTTGATGATCGAGCTGCGCTTTTTCTCCAGCATGCCGGGCAGGAACGCCTTGATCATGCGGTGCATGGACTTGACGTTCAGGTCGAAGGAAAAATCCCAGTCGCGGTCGGCGCAGTCGAGCACCGTACCGTGATGCACGTAGCCGGCGCAATTGACCAGAATGTCGAGCGCACCGAACGCGCCGGCCACGTCGCGGGCCAGCGCCTCGATGTCGCTCTGCGAGCGGACGTCGAGCTTGCTGCGCTTCTTGGCATTCAGCCCGGCGAGCTTGTCTTCGGCAAGATCGGTCGCGATCAGGCTCGCGCCCTCGGCGATGAACGATTCGGCAATGGCGCGGCCGATGCCCTGGCCGGCGGCGGTGATCAGTGCGATTTTACCTTGCAGTCTGTTCGCCATCTGATCCTCACGCTTATTGTTCGTTCAACGCCGCGAGGCTGAGCTTTTGCCGGCCGTCGGCATCGAAATTCTCCGGCGCCAGCCAGCGTTCGAAATTCGCCTTGCGCGCCGGCCATTCGCTGTCGAGCATGGAAAACCACACATCGTCGCGGTTGCGGGTCTTGGCAATGATGTGCTGACGGAACGTACCTTCATAGGTGAAGCCGTAACGCAGCGCGGCGCGCCGTGACGCCGCATTATGCGAATCGCATTTCCATTCGTAGCGGCGATAGCGCAGTGTCTCGAACACATAACGCGCCAGCAGGTATTGCGCTTCGGTTCCGAGCGGCGTGCGTTGCAGGGCCGGCGAATACAGCACGTGACCAACCTCAATGACGCGGTTTTGCGGCACGATCCGCAGCAGCGTGAAATAACCGATGGCGCGGCCGGACGTATCGACGATCGCATAGCCGTAAGGGTCATCCAGCGTGGCGCGCATCGCAATAAACGCCGCAAACTCGTCGAAGTTCGAGAACGGACCGGAGGTCGCGATATAGGTCCAAACCTGATTTTGCCCGGCCAATACCCGCCACAGGTCAGCTGCATGCTTGGCCTTGAGCTTCTCCACGCGGCCGTAGCGGCCTTGCAGCGTCACCGGCCCGGGCCGTGGCCCAGGCGCAGGATTGGGGACCGGCAAACCGACGGGCTGGCCGGTTTGCGGATGCGGTTCCGAGGCGCTCATGACGAAAGCTTCCTGCGATCCTCGGCAAAAAACTTGTTCAGCTCGGCATTGGTTATCAGTCCGCCGAAGCCGTCGAACTTGCCGTCGCGCGCGATTTCGGTCGCGGTGCGGATGAAGGCGTGCATGGCGACGCGCGCCAGCGAGCCGCCGACGCTGATGCGGCGCACGCCCATCGCGGCGATGTCGTCGACGGTGAAGCCGAATGCGCCGCTGTTGAGAAAATTGACCGGCTTCGGCGCCACCGCCTTGACCACCGCCTCGATCTGCTCGCGCTTGTTGATGCCCGGTGCGTAGAGGCAATCGGCGCCGGCTGCGGCGTAAGCCTTGAGCCGCCGGATTGCGTCGTCGAGATCGTTGACGCCGCGGACGAAATTTTCCGCCCGCGCGGTGAACACCACGTCGCCGCCGGCGCGATCGATCGCCGCCCGCGCCGCCTTTACGCGGGTGACGGCAACATCGATGTCATAAAGCGGCGTCTTGCCGTCGTTCGGCGAATCCTCGATCGAGAGCCCGGCGACGCCGGTCGCGATGCACTTGACCACGCTGTCAGCGAGGCCATCGAGCGTGTCGGCAAAACCGTCCTCGAAATCGGCGTTGAGCGGCACATCGGTTGCCGCCGCGATCTCGGCAAAATGCGCCAGCACCTGCTCGCGGCTCTGCCCGCCGTCCGCATAGCCCTGCGAATGGGCGAAGCCGGAGCTGGTCGTCGCCAACGCCGGAAAGCCGAGGCCCTGCAGATAGCGCGCGCTGCCGACATTCCACGGATTGGGAATGACGAAGCAGCCGCTCTCGTGCAGCTTGCGGAAAGTCTTGCGCTTGTCGGCGGTCGACGGACGGGACTGGCTCATGGCAAACATCCGGCATTGGCAAAGTCCGGCAAGTTGCCACGAAGCGCGCCGCGATAACAGACCCATGGCATGGTCATCATCCGCGAAAGCGCGAAAGCGGATGATCCAGTAATCACCGATAGCACGGCGTTTACTGGATGGTCCGCTTTCGCGGACCATGACAGATCGACAATTGCGTCCCGACGCCGGTATTCAGTGATTGTCGCGTGGCACGTATTTTTGCGCGACGCGCTGATATTTGACCGCCGGCTCCAGCACCATGCCGCTGCCGAGCTGGTCGACCATGGCGCGTTGGATTTCCTGCCACGGCGTCTCGCTTTCCGGATAGCGGTAACCGCCGTTCCGCTTCAGCGCCGCGGCACGTTCAGCGAGCTCCGCGGCCGGGAGCAAAATATCGGCGCTGCCCTTGTTGAGATCGATGCGCACGCGGTCGCCGGTTTTCAAAAGCGCAAGCCCGCCGCCGGCCGCCGCCTCCGGCGAGGCGTTGAGGATCGACGGCGAGCCGGACGTGCCCGATTGCCGGCCGTCGCCGATGCAGGCGAGCGAGGTGACGCCCTTTTTGATCAACGCCGCCGGCGGCTGCATGTTCACCACTTCGGCCGAGCCCGGATAGCCGATCGGGCCGGCGCCGCGCATGAACAAAATCGTGTGCTCGTCGATGCCGAGGGCCGGATCCTCGATGCGGTGGTGGTAATCCACGGGCCCGTCGAACACCACGGCGCGGCCCTCAAACGCGTTCGGATCCTTCGGATTGCACAGATAGCGGTTGCGGAATTCGTCGGAAATCACGCTCGTCTTCATGATCGCGGAATCGAACAGATTGCCGCGCAGCACCTTGAAGCCGGCATGCGGCTTGAGCGGCTTGTCGTAGGGCCGGATCACGTCGCCATCGGTAATTTCGCTGCGCGCGACGTTCTCGGCGTAGGTCTTGCCGTTGATAGTCAGCGCGTCGCCATGCAGCCGGCCTGCTTTGAGCAGTTCGTGCATCACCGCCGGCAGCCCGCCGGCGCGGAAATATTCCTCGCCGAGATATTCGCCGGCCGGCTGCATGTTGACCAGCAGCGGCACGTCATAGCCGACCGTTTCCCAATCCCCAATCTCCAGCGGCACGCCGACATGACGGGCGATAGCACAGAGATGAATCGGCGCGTTGGTCGAGCCGCCGATCGCCGAGCAAGCGACGATGGCATTTTCGAACGCCGCGCGTGTGAGGATATCGGACGGCTTGAGATCCTCGCGCACGATCTCGACGGCGCGCACGCCGGTCTCGTAGGCGATGCGGGCGCGCTCGCGATACGGCGCCGGGATCGCGGCGCAGCCGGGCAGCGACATGCCGAGCGCCTCGGCCATGGCGTTCATGGTCGAAGCGGTGCCCATGGTGTTGCAGTGGCCGATCGAGGGCGCCGATGAGCAGGCGATGTCGATGAATTCGTTGTAGTCGATCTTGCCGGCGGCGACGTCCTGGCGCGCCTGCCAAAGCACCGTGCCGGAGCCGGCGCGCTTGCCCTCGTGCCAGCCGTTGAGCATCGGCCCGCCGGAGAGCACGATCGCCGGCGTGTTGACGGTCGCCGCCGCCATCAGGCAGGCCGGCGTGGTCTTGTCGCACCCGGTCATCAGCACGACGCCGTCGAGCGGATAGCCGAACAGCACCTCGACCAGGCCCAGATAGGCAAGATTGCGGTCGAGCGCCGCGGTCGGCCGCTTGCCGGTTTCCTGGATCGGATGCATGGGAAATTCCATGGCGAGGCCGCCGGCGGTGCGGATGCCTTCGCGCACCCGCTCCGCAAGCTGCAGGTGATGCCGGTTGCAGGGGCTCAAGTCGGAGCCGGTCTGGGCGATGCCGATGATCGGCTTGCCCGAGGTCAGCTCGGCGCGCGTCAGCCCGTAATTGAGGTAGCGCTCCAGGTAGAGCGCGGTCATGCCGGGATTGTCCGGATTGTCGAACCACAATTGCGAACGCAGGCGGCGTTGCGGCCCTTGCGAGCCCTTGGTGTTGGCCATTGCTGTTGTCCGTGTTCTTGGCGTCACGGTCCGCAGCGGATTCGTGCGGACGCGGTCCTCGGTAGATATAGCGAATTAATGCCGGCGCGACTCGCCGAGAAGGCTATCGCGGGAAAACGATTTTGCATGAGAGTTTTGCCGCCGGCTCAGGCGCCGCGTTTGGGCTGGTTTATCGCTCGGCAGGCGCTCAAGCGCTTTTTGCGATGCAACAAGGAATAATAAATCGAACAATAAAAATACCATTAACATGCTGAATAAACTAACGTTTTTGTGAAACACGCGTGACTCTATCGGGTCTTGTGCGCTGCGCAAATAAGAATAATTCGGAACCAGGGGCACGTTTTGCAAAAGGAATGCACCAATGAAGTCTTTGACCAGCAAGTTGCTGTTGTCCGCTCTCGGCATCGCTCTCGTTGCTACGCCCGCGTTGGCGCAGCGGCCGCACCGGCACGCGCCCGCCCAGCAGGCGAACATCTATCCGATGCCCACCTATCCCAACCCCGTCACCCGCAGCGGCAGCGCGGAGTCGGTCGAATCCGGCGCGGCGTTCAACCTCGACAACGGCTACTGAGCCGTCGAAAGTTGGTTGCGTAGCGTCGAGGGGCTCCGAACTCGCTTCGGAGCCCTTCGTTCTGATGAACGGCCTCGCCAAGGCGCGCGGTTTGCATTTGCCGGCCGGTTGGGTTGAACTGCGCGCCCAATCGTCTCAGTGCCGGGGAAAGTCCATGCTCAAAACCGTCGCCGCTTTCGACCGCATCGGCGAAGAGAATGCGTTTGCGGTGCTGGCGCGCGCCACCCAGCTTGCCGCCGCCGGCCGCAACATCATCAATCTCGGCATCGGCCAGCCCGATTTCCGCACCCCCGACTTCATCGTCGAGGCGGCGGTGAAGGCGTTGCGCGACGGCCATCACGGCTATACGCCGGCGGTCGGCATTCTGCCCCTGCGCGAGGCGGTCGCCGCCGATCTCGGCAAGCGCTTTGCGGTGCGCGTGTCACCCGACGAAGTCATGATCATGCCGGGCGGCAAGCCGACCATGTACATGGCGGTCCTGATGTTCGGCGAGCCCGGCGCCGACATTCTCTATCCTGACCCCGGCTTTCCAATCTATCGCTCGATGATCGAATATACCGGGGCGCGGCCGATTCCGGTGCCGATCCGCGAGGAGAACGGTTTTGCCTTCTCGGCGGAAGAGACGCTGCGCCTGATAACGCCGCAGACGCGTCTCATCATCCTCAACTCGCCGGCCAATCCGACCGGCGGCGTGACGCCGAAGGCCGAAGTCGACAAGCTTGTCGCCGGACTGGAGCGCCATCCCGACGTCGCGATCATGTCGGACGAGATCTACGATCACATGCTTTACGATGGCGAGACGCATGTCTGTTTGCTGTCGTATCCGTCGATCCGCGACCGGCTGATTTTGCTCAACGGCTGGTCGAAGACTTACGCGATGACCGGCTGGCGGCTCGGCTACGCGGTGTGGCCCGGCAAGCTCTACGATTATGCGCGCAAGCTCGCGGTGAACCTCTATTCGTGCGTCAACGCCGCCACGCAGTATGCCGGCCTTGCCGCGCTCACCGGCCCGCAGGACGCGTGCGTGAAGATGGTCGCCGAGTTCGACCGCCGGCGCAAAATTGTGGTCGCCGGCTTGAACAAGCTGCCCGGCATGTCGTGCGCGACGCCGAAGGGCGCGTTCTATGCCTTCCCCAACGTCAAGCGCACCGGCTGGAAAGCAAAGCCGCTCGCCAATGCGCTGCTCGACGAAACCGGCGTGGCGCTGATCGGCGGCCCCGACTTCGGCATTTTGGGCGAGGGTTATCTGCGCGTGTCGTACGCCAACTCGACCGAGAACA
>JASHWN010000151.1 GCA_030044035.1 Xanthobacteraceae bacterium | reverse complement strand
ATCTCGCCACCGGCGCGGCGGCCGGCCTCGCCGGCGGCACTTTGGTCGGTTCCGATGACGGCGCGCGGTGGCAAGCATCGCGGCTCGAAACCGCACGCTTCGTCGTGGCAAGCGCCGCAAGCCTGGCCGACGCTGTGACCGCGCTACTCGAATCCGGGCGCGGCGTAGGCAGCGCCGCCGCGCGATGCTAAAGGTTGGCAGGCTCTGCGCGGGGCGTTGCGATCCATGACTCGACCAAATGGCAAGACCGCATTGATCACCGGCGTGACCGGGCAGGACGGCGCTTATTTGGCCGAGTTTTTGCTCGCCAAAGGCTACCGCGTCCACGGCGTCAAGCGCCGTTCGTCATCGTTCAACACCGCGCGCGTCGATCATCTCTATCACGACCCGCATGAAGAGGGCGCCGCCTTCGACATGCATTACGGCGACCTCACCGATGCCACGAATGTGATCCGCATCGTGCAGGAGACGCAGCCCGACGAGATTTATAATCTCGCGGCGCAATCGCATGTTTTGGTGTCGTTCGAGACGCCGGAATATACCGCCAACGCCGACGGGCTCGGCACGCTGCGCCTGCTCGAGGCGATCCGCATTCTCGGCCGCGAGCGGCAGACCCGGTTTTATCAGGCCTCGACCTCGGAAATGTTCGGCCTGGTCCAGGAAATTCCGCAGACCGAGCGCACGCCTTTCCGTCCGCGCTCGCCGTACGGCGCGGCCAAACTCTATGCGCATTGGATCACGGTGAATTACCGCGAGGCCTACGGCATGCACGCCTCGACCGGCATTCTGTTCAATCACGAAAGCCCGATCCGCGGCGAAACGTTCGTCACCCGCAAGATCACGCGCGCCGTCGCCGCCATCGAGCTCGGCCTGCAGGATCGGTTGTTTCTCGGCAATCTCGATGCGGCGCGCGATTGGGGCCACGCCCGCGATTACGTCGAAGGCATGTGGCTCATGCTGCAGCAACCTGAGCCCGACGATTACGTGCTGGCGACCGGCGAGAGCCACACCGTGCGCGAGATGGCCGAGAAAGCCTTCGCCATGGTCGGGCGTCGCATCGTCTGGCGCGGCAGCGGCGCCGACGAGCAGGGTGTCGATGCCGCCGACGGGCGCGTGTTGATCGAGATCGACAGGCGCTACTTTCGCCCCACCGAAGTCGACGCGCTGCTCGGCGACGCCAGCAAGGCGCGCGTCAAGCTCGGCTGGCGGCACAAGACCACGTTCGATGCGCTGGTGAAGGAGATGGTCGAGGCCGATCTCGTCGCGGTGCGGGACGAGCAGAACCGCCGGAACCGCGCCGAATAGGCTTTCTTGACTTACCGTGGCGGAACCAATCCATTGAGGCGCCGCCCGTCGGCGGCTTAAGGCTGGCCGGCCAAAGCAGAGCGCAGCATGGCTTCTCGCATCGTGCCTTTGATCATGTGCGGCGGCGCCGGCACGCGGCTGTGGCCGGCTTCGCGCGAGAACCGGCCCAAGCAGTTCCTGCCGTTGTTCGGCCGCACCTCGACCTTTCAGGAAACCGTCCGGCGCGTCGGCGACCCGGCGCTGTTCGGCCGGCCGATCGTCGTGACCAACAGCCAGTATCGCTTCCAGGTGGCCGAACAGCTCGCCGCGATCGGCCGTGAAGCCGATATTCTGCTCGAGCCGGTGCGCCGTGATTCCGGGCCGGCGATCGCGGCCGGCGCCGCTTTCGCCCGCCGCCGCGACGGCGACGTCGTCGTGGCGGCGCTGGCCGCCGATCACGTCATCGATGACGCCGCCGCCTTCGCCAAGGTATGCGCCGCCGCCGCGCCCGCTGCTGCCGCCGGTCGGATCGTCACCTTCGGCGTGCAGCCGACGCGGCCCGCGACCGAATACGGCTACATCCGCGCCGGCGCGGCACTTGACGCGGATCTTTTCGCGGTCGAGCAATTCGTCGAGAAACCGGATGCCGCAACGGCGCAGCTTTATGTCGCCGAAGGCTACTTGTGGAACTCCGGCAATTTTTTGTTTCCCGCCGAACTCCTGCTCGCCGAATACCGCCGCTTCGAGCCCGACAGCGCCGCCGCCGTCACCGAGGCGGTCGAGACCGCCGGTCGCGATCTCGGCTTCGTCACGCTCGCGCGCGAAGCGTTTGCGCGCGCCGCGGTGAAATCGATCGATTATGCGGTGATGGAGCGCACCAGCCATGCCGCGGTGATGCCGGTCTCCTACGGCTGGTCCGACGTCGGCTCCTGGCATGCGGTCTGGGAATTGTCGAAGCGCGATGCGGCGGACAATGCCGGACAGGGTTCGACGTACTTTTTCGATGCCAGCGGCTGTTACGCGGTTTCCGACAAGCAGCTTGTTGCGCTCTATGGCGTGGCAGACATGGTGGTGATCGCGACCGCCGACGCCGTCCTGGTGGCGCCGCGCCAGCAAGCCGATGCGCTGCGGCACCTCGTCAACAAGCTCAAGGACGTGGCGCCCGCGGTCACCGCCGATCATTTGAAAGTGCACCGCCCGTGGGGCTCCTATCAGTCGCTCGACGACGGCGAGCGGTTTCACGTCAAGCGCATCGTGGTCAAGCCGGGCGGGCGATTGTCGCTGCAGTTGCACCACCACCGCGCCGAGCATTGGGTGGTGGTGCGCGGCACCGCGCGCGTCACCATCGGCGACGAGGTCAAGGTGCTGCACGAGAACGAATCGATCTATGTTCCGAGCGGCGCGCGGCATCGCCTGGAGAATCCCGGCAAGATCGATCTCGAAGTGATCGAGGTGCAGACCGGATCGTACCTCGGCGAGGACGACATCGTCCGCTTCGAGGACGATTACCACCGCTCCTGAGCCGCCAAGCGCCCTTTGCCCGCACACTATGCGCGCGCTGCCCAAATCGGCGCCGGCGACGTCGATCCGCCGTTAACGTTTCGGCTATGTTCCACTGCGGACCCATGTAAGTCTCGGAAGCAAAATGTGTCCGCGTTCGGTCACGCCGATGGTCGCCAGTCGGCCCGGGCCGTGCTAGGGAAAGATGGGGCAGGCGGTCGGCGGGGCAGGGGTCCCGTGGGCAAGGGTTAAGGGTGTCGTAGTGGCGGGGAACGACAGATTGCGGCTGGGCGTCATTGGCGTCGGCGTCATGGGCAGCAACCATGCGCGGGTGCTCTCGGACATGGCCGGCGTCGAACTGGTCGGCGTTGCCGACCCTGACGCCAAGCAGCGCGCTTTCGTTGCCGACACGGTCGGCTGCGCGGCGGTTGCCGATGCCGGCGCGCTGCTGCGCGGCGGCGTCGATGCTGCGATCATTGCGGCGCCCACGCACCTGCATCATGACATCGCACTGCAATGCATCAAGGCGGGCGTCCACGTGCTGGTGGAAAAGCCGATCGCCTCCACCATCGAGGAAAGCCGCGCCATTGTCGCTGCGGCGCGCCGGGCCGGCGTCACGCTCATGGTCGGCCATGTCGAGCGCTTCAATCCGGCGGTGCAGTCGATCAAGCGCGCCATCAAGGATCAGGACATCCTGTCGATCGCGATCACCCGGGTCGGGCCGTTTCCGCCGCGCATGTCCAACGTCGGCGTCGTCATCGATCTCGGCGTGCACGACATCGACCTGATCCGCTGGTTCACCGAATCCGAGATCGTGGACATTCAGCCGCAAATGTCGAGCGCGGTGGCCGAGCGCGAAGACATCGCGCTGCTGCAGTTCCGCACCGCCTCCGGCGTGCTCGCCCACATCAACACCAACTGGCTCACCCCGTTCAAGGCGCGCAACATCCATGTCGCCACCCGCGACAAGTATCTGATCGCCGATCTGTTGACCTTGCAGGTCACCGAGTGCTTCGGCTTCCAGTCGGACGGCAGCTATTCGATGCGGCATCTGTCGGTCGGCTATGCCGAGCCGTTGCGCTCGGAGCTCGTTGCTTTCGTCGATGCGGTGAAGAGCGGCGAGCGTCCGGCAGTCACCGGCGAAGAAGCCGTTGCCAGCCTCGAAATTGCGATCCGCTGCCTCGATGCGCGCGCGACGGCGGCCGTGGTGACGCGCAAGGGGCCGCGGCGCGTCGCCGGCTGAACGCAAGCGATGAATCAACACGCCCGCGTCGACGACAGGCCGATACCGTTCATCGACGTCGCCGCGCAACGCCGTCGGCTCGGCCGCGCTATCGACGACGCGATCGCCCGCGTGCTGGCGCACTGCCAGTTCATCCAGGGGCCGGAGGTGCGTGCGCTCGAGGCCGAGCTCGCCGCATTCTGCGGTGCGCGCAACGTGATCGGCTGTGCGAGCGGCACCGACGCGCTGCTCCTGATCCTGATGGCATGGGGCATCGGCCCCGGCGATGCGGTGATCTGCCCGGATTTCACCTTTTGCGCCACCGCTGAAATGGCGGCGCTGCTTGGCGCCACGCCGGTGTTCGCCGACGTGCAGGCCGAGACGTTCAATCTCGATCCCGATAGCTTGCAGCGCGCGGTCGTGACCGCGAAGCGGCTTCGGCTCAAGCCGCGCGCGGTCATTCCGGTCGATCTGTTCGGCCTGCCTGCCGACCACGACGGCATTGCCGCCGTGGTCGCCGAGCATGGCTTGGCCATACTCGACGATGCCGCGCAGGCGTTCGGCGCGGCGTATCGGGGGCGCAAGCTCGGCGCGCTCGCGGCCGCGACCGCGACCAGCTTTTTTCCGGCAAAACCGTTCGGCTGCTACGGCGACGGCGGTGCGGTTTTCACCGATGACGATGCGCTCGCCGCGCGCATCAGGAGTCTCCGCGTCCATGGCGAAGGCATCGACAAATACGACGCGGCGCGCATCGGCATTACCGGCCGGCTCGATTCGATTCAGGCCGCGGTGCTCTTGGAGAAGCTGAAAATCTTTCCCGACGAAATCGCCGCGCGCGATGCCATCGCGGCGCGCTACAGCGCCGGCCTGGCCGATGTCGCCACCGTGCCGCGGGTCGGCAACGGATCGACCTCGGTCTGGGCGCAATACACGATCCGGCTCGAGCCCGGACGGCGCGAGGCGCTTGCGGCGACGCTGAAGCGCGAAGGCATCCCGACGGCGATCTATTACGCCAAGCCGCTGCATCGCCAGCAAGCGTATTCCCACTTCCCAGTGGCCGATGGCGGAACCCCGGTCACCGAGCGGCTGTGCGAGGAAGTCATCAGCCTGCCGATGCACGCTTATCTGGAACCAGCGGTGCAGGATCGCATCGTCGCTGCGGTCCGGCGCGCGTTGGCGAGCTAGTGCCTCGATCCGCCTCGCCCGGCGGGGGCAGGTGAGCTACTAAAGGCGCATGATCGGCAAAATCCTCACCGTCGGCGGCTATACGCTATTATCCCGGCTCACCGGCTTTTTCCGCGACAT
>JASHWN010000150.1 GCA_030044035.1 Xanthobacteraceae bacterium | reverse complement strand
AGCCGCTGCACGCCGCGTTCGGCGGCGGCGAACGGCGCCCGCGCCTGGTCGAGCCGTTCGCGTGCCTCCACATGAGCGGCTTCGGCGGCGCGCGCGGCGCTCTCGGCATCCGCCAACGCCGCTTGCGCGGCGGCGAGTGAGCCGGAGAGCGCGGAAAGGTCGGGCTCGCCACTGCCGGTCGCCGCAAGCCCGGCCTCGATATTGGCGAACTCGGCTTGCAGCTTCTCGGCGCGGTCGTTGTGTTCGCGTGACGCCACCTGCAGCGCGTTGCGCCGCGCGGTCAGGTCGGCGAGCGCGCCGGTGAGGTCGGCAAAGGTCTTTTCCGAGCCCGCGAGCGATGCGTCGGCCGCTTCGACGCGGGCATTGACGCCGGACAGCCGCGCCGCATTGGCCTGCGCCTCGGCCTTGAGCGCCGTTTCCTCCGCGGCGAGCCGGGCGAGCGCTGCTTCGGCATCGGCGGCAAGCGCGCGCTCGCGCTCCAGATCGGCGGCGAGTTGTGCGAGCCGGCGCTCCAGCTCGCCGACGCGCTCTTTGGCGCGCGCTTCCTCGCGTTCCAGATTGTCGCGCGCCATGATCAGGCGCTGCAAAGCGGCCGCGGCCTTGGCCTCGGCTTCGCGCAACGCCGGCAGACTGGCGGCGACGTCGGCTTGCCGCGTCGAGGCTTTAGCATGCTCGCCGGTGCGCGCGGCGACGACGCGCACGGCTTCGCCATGGGCGCGCGCAGCGTCAGTGACTTCGGCGCCGGCGCTGCGCCAGCGCAAGTGGAATAATAATGCTTCAGTGCGCCGCACTTGGCCGGAAATGTTGCGGTAGCGCGCCGCTTGGCGCGCCTGGGTCTTCAGCGCCGCGACTTGGGTGGCGAGCTGGCCGATCACGTCCTCGACCCGCGCCAGATTGTGCTCGGCGGCTTTGAGGCGCAGCTCGGCCTCATGGCGGCGGGCGTGCAGGCCGGAAATGCCGGCGGCTTCCTCGAGCACGCGGCGGCGCTGGTCGGGGCGGGCCTGGATGATCTCGCCGATGCGGCCCTGATGCACCAGAGCCGGCGACCGCGATCCTGTCGAGGCGTCGGCGAACAGCATGGCGACGTCGCGGGCGCGCACTTCGCGGCCGTTGACCCGGAACGTCGAGCCTTGTTCGCGCACGATGCGGCGCGACACTTCGAGCGTCTCGGCGTCGTTGAAGGCGGCCGGCGCATTGCGCGCGGCGTTGTCGACCTGGACCGAGACTTCGGCGTGGTTGCGCGCCGGCCGCTCGGTATTGCCGGAGAAGATGACGTCGTCCATTTCGGCCGCACGCATGGCCTTGTAGGACGCTTCGCCCATCACCCAGCGGACTGCTTCGACCAGGTTCGACTTGCCGCAGCCGTTCGGGCCGACGACCCCGGTCAGCCCGGGCTCAAAGGTGAAATCGGTCGATTCGACGAAGGATTTGAAGCCGATCAGGCGCAGCCGCGTGAGCTTCATGCGGTTATTATGTCCGTCCCTCTGCTGCGGCGGCATTGGGAATCATTATTCGTTCGCGCCCATGGGTTAAGTCGTGGGCGTGTCGACGGTGCCGCATCGGCGCGGAGAATGAATCGTCGCGCCCGTAAGCGCAACTGCATTGCCGCGGCTTTTTTGCTTCGCGATCGGAGGGGATGGCATGCTGCGCCGCAAAGCGGCGCGCGGGTGCGCTCAGGCGGGCGGAAAAAACCCTTATCCTGCCTTGAGATAGGGGTCGATCTCCTTGGCCAGCGTGTCGATCGGCTGGTCACCGACCAGCTTCTTGCCGTTGACGAAAAAGGTGGGAGTCGAGTTCACGCCGAGCTTCTGGACGGCGCGGTCGCGCACCGCCTCGATGCCGTCAAGTACCGTTTGATTCGTCAGGCATCGTTTGAAAGTCTCGTCGGTAAAGCCGAACTGCCTGGCGATGTTTTCAAGCGGTGCCCGCGGCTCGTTCACCACCCATTCGAGCTGCTTGGCGAACAGCGTCTCGACCACCGCCATGTATCTTTCACTGCCGCCGTCCTTGCCGGCGCAGCGGGCCAGCATGAAGGCCGCGGCGGCGACCTTGTCGAATGGAAATTCGCGGAAAATGAAGCGGACCTTGCCGGTATCGATGTAGCGCTTCTTCAGTTCGGGGAAGGTGGTGTCGGAAAAATGCGCACAATGCGGGCAGGTCATCGAGGCATATTCGATGATCGTCACCGGCGCCTTATCGGAGCCGAGCACGATGTCGCCGTCGGGACCCGGCTTGGCGAGTTCGGATTGCAGCGCGGCGTCGCTGACGGCAGCGCCGCCCGCCGCGGGAGCTTGGCTCGTAGCGGCTGAATCGGCCTGCGCCGGATGGGTCAGGCGCGGCAGCATGGCGCCGGTGATTCCGCCCACGGCCACGAGGCCGCCGGTCATGAGCAATTTGCGACGGGACAAGGACAAGGCAGGCTCCTGGGGGTGAGAACGGCAATACCTGCGCGGCAATGTGGCATTAGCATGCCCGCGCGCCAATCCCCTGCGGCACCGTGTTATCGCCTCACCGTTCGCGCACGGCGGCCCCGAGCCGCGCCAGCGCCTGGCGTAAATCCTCGTCGACCATTTCGGGCAGGCTTGCGGCAATATCCGCGGTGACAGCCGCATCCGGGGCACGCACTGCCTTGCGGTCGCCCCGCCGTAAGGGCGCCTGGCGGAGCGCAATGCGCGTGACCGCGCGCCAGCCGAGGAAGCGGTTGACACGCTCGCAGATTACGTCGGCTTCATGCTGGATTTCGATCGCCGCCGGCCCTTCGACGCGCAGCACCAGTGTTCCCGGCTCCTGGCCGGCCTCGGCGGTGGCGCTGCTCGGAGCGGAAGCGGCGCGCACTGGCCGCGTCCATTGGATCTTGAGCGGTTCGCTATGGGCGGCGATGTCCGGACCGGCGATTTCCGCCCAGCGGGTCACCAATTCGGCCGAGGCAAAGCCGCGCTGCGCAAACGTTTTGCCGATGAGTTTCTGCACCGTCTCGCGCAACGGCTTGGCGAACGGGCGGCCGGGCTTGTTCAAGGGGCGCTGCTCTGCCATCGCTGAATCGAAGCGGTCGAGGGCATGAACGTAGCAGCCAAGGCTCAGCGACAACAGCGCGGCAGCGGCCGCGCCGCACCGTCATGCCCGCAACCCACCGCGCTGCTCGCCTGGTATGATCGGCACCGCCGGCGACTGCCCTGGCGCGCGGCACCCGGCGAGCGCAGCGATCCGTACCGGGTCTGGCTGTCCGAAATCATGCTGCAGCAGACCACGGTGAAAGCCGTCGCGCCCTATTACGCGCGCTTCCTCGCGCGCTGGCCCGATGTGCGGGCGCTCGCTGCGGCGCCGCTCGGCGAGGTCCTCAAAACCTGGGCCGGCCTCGGCTATTACAGCCGCGCCCGCAACCTCCACGCTTGCGCCCGCGCCGTGGTCGAACGACATGGCGGTGTTTTTCCTGCGGACGAGGCCGGCCTGCGCGCGCTGCCCGGGATCGGCGCCTACACGGCCGCCGCGATCGCCGCGATCGCGTACGATGCGGCCGTTCTTCCGATCGACGGCAACGTGGAG
>JASHWN010000149.1 GCA_030044035.1 Xanthobacteraceae bacterium | reverse complement strand
GTAAATGAGCGGTTAACGAACATGGTTAACGATCGGCTAAGCCCGGGGCTGTTTCACGTGAAACACACGCCGCTTATTCGTCCCGCCACGGCGGCCGACGCACAACGGATCGGCGCGCTGGCGCGCGCCGCCTACGCCAAATACGTGCCGCGGATCGGCCGCGAGCCGCCGCCGATGGTGGCGGACTTTGCAAGCTTCATTGCGCGCGATGTCGTGGTCGTCATCGAGCAGGATGGCGGGCTGTGCGGGTTTATGATCGCGTGGCCCGAGACGGACGCGTATCTGGTCGACAACGTCGCCATCGATCCGCCCGCCCAGGGCCGCGGCCTGGGGCGAAAGCTGTTCGAGCACGCCATGAGCGAGGCCCGCCGCGTAGGCTTATCGGCGCTGCGGCTCTACACCAATGTCGCCATGACCGAGAATTTGGCGATGTACGGCCGGATCGGATTTGTCGAGACCCATCGGGCGATGGTGAACGGACTCAATCGGGTCTATATGCGCTGGGATTTTCGTGACTGCGCCTAAAGGGCCAATGAGGGCGATCCCGCGAATGGAGTTCCGCTTCGACGTTATCGTGGCCGGTGGCGGCCATGCCGGCTGCGAGGCCGCGGCGGCTGCGGCGCGCATGGGCGCGCGGACGGCGCTTATTACTCATCGCTTCGCGACCATCGGGGCGATGTCGTGTAATCCCTCCATCGGCGGGCTCGGCAAGGGCCACTTGGTGCGCGAGATCGATGCGCTCGACGGCCTGATGGGCCGCGTCGCTGATGCCGGCGGCATCCAGTTCCGCGTGCTCAATCGCCGCAAGGGTCCGGCCGTGCGCGGCCCGCGCGCCCAGGCCGATCGGAAGCTCTACGCCGCCGCCATGCAGGACGCGATCCAGCACACGCCGAACCTGACAGTCATCGAAGGCGAGGTCGAAGACCTCCTGGTCGAGGACCGCGTCAACGGCGTGCGGCTCGCCGATGGGCGCTCAGTTGCGGCCGGTGCGGTGGTGCTGACCACCGGCACGTTTTTGCGCGGTCTCATTCATATCGGCGAGCAGAAAATCCCGGCCGGCCGGGTCGGCGAGGCGCCGGCGCTTGGACTGTCGCGCACTCTGGAGCGTTTCGGTTTTGCGCTCGGGCGGCTGAAGACCGGCACGCCGCCGCGGCTCGATGGCACGAGTATCGATTGGAGCGTGGTGGAGCGCCAGCCCGGCGACGATCCGCCCGAGCCGTTTTCGGTGCTGACGGCGCAGATCGCTAATCCGCAGGTCCAGTGCGGCATCACCCGGACCACGCCGGCGACCCACGCCATCATTCGCGCCAACGTGCACCGCTCGCCGATGTATTCCGGCCAGATCAAGAGCCGGGGCCCGCGCTATTGCCCGTCCATCGAGGACAAGATCGTCCGCTTCGGCGAGCGCGACGGCCATCAAATTTTCCTCGAGCCCGAGGGCCTCGACGACACGACGATTTATCCGAACGGCATTTCGACGTCGCTGCCGCAGGACGTGCAGGCGGCGCTGGTCGCTTCCATTCCGGGCCTCGAGCGGGCGCGCATGACGCGGCCCGGCTACGCGATCGAATACGATCACGTCGATCCGCGCGAGCTGAAGCCGTCGCTGGAGACGAAGCGCCTGGTCGGTCTCTTTCTCGCCGGGCAGATCAACGGCACGACCGGCTACGAGGAAGCCGCCGCGCAAGGGCTGGTCGCCGGGCTCAATGCGGCGGCGCAAGCCGGCGGTGGCGCGCCGATCCTATTCGACCGCGCCGAGGGCTATCTCGGGGTCATGATCGACGATCTCGTCACCCGCGGCGTCACCGAACCCTATCGGATGTTCACCTCGCGCGCCGAGTACCGGCTGACGCTGCGGGCCGACAACGCCGATCAGCGGCTGACCGATAAGGGGATCGCGCTCGGCTGTGTCGGTGCGGAACGAGCGCAGGCCCATCGGACCAAGATGGCGGCGCTCGAAGCGGCGCGAGCCATGGCGCGCTCGCTCAGCCTGACGCCGAGCGAGGCAGAGCGGCACGGTCTCGCGCTGCGCAAGGACGGCCAGCGCCGCTCGGCTTTCGATCTGCTGTCGTATCCGGATATCGGCATCGCGGAGGTGGCGCGGATCTGGCCGCGCTTTGGCGAGCTTGACCGCCGCATTGCCGAGCAGATCGAGATCGACGCCAAGTACGAAGTCTATCTCAGCCGTCAGGCGGCCGATGTGGAATCGTATCGCCGCGACGAGAGCCTCGTTCTGCCGGACGATATCGATTACGCGACGCTGCCGGGCCTCTCGAACGAAGTGCGGCATAAGCTGCAGACGCATCGGCCGCGCACCATAGGGCAGGCGGGCCGCATCGATGGCATCACGCCGGCAGCTTTGACGCTCCTGGTCGCGCACCTGCGCCGCGGCAAGAGCCGCAGCGCGATCCGCGGGGCGGCATGAAGCCGGCCGACCGGCGTAGCCGAGACGAAGTCCGGCCCGCCGTTTCGCGCGCACCAGCCGACCGCACGGCTGACCTGGCGCAGGATCGCGAACGGGCGCTCGCGCTCACGCCTGTTTCACGTGAAACAGTGGCTCGGTTGGATCGGTTCGTCGCATTGCTTCTCGAGCGCCAGCAGCAGATCAATTTGATCGCGCCCTCCACCGAGCCGATGCTGTGGACGCGCCACGTTGCCGATTCGCTGCAACTCCTTGCGCTAGCGCCGGAGGCCCGCGTTTGGGCGGACTTCGGCTCCGGTGCGGGCTTTCCGGGTCTGGTTATCGCTTGCGCGCTGGCGGAGACGCCTGGCGCGCAAGTCCACCTCATCGAAAGCAGCACCAAGAAAGCAGCGTTCCTGTGCGAGGCCGCCAAGGTGACCGGTGCACCGGCTGTAGTCCATGCCGAAAGGGTCGCCGATTTCGTCAAAGCTGCGCCATCGGGAATTCAGGCTGTCACTGCTAGGGCGTTTGCGCCGCTCGCCGAGCTGTTCGCCGCCGCCTATCCGCTGTTGATAAGCGGCACAATCGGCGTGTTTCCCAAGGGCCAAGGTGTTGCGGCTGAATTGACCGAAGC
>JASHWN010000148.1 GCA_030044035.1 Xanthobacteraceae bacterium | reverse complement strand
AGGCGTCGGCGAAAGCCCCAACGTCGGCGGCGTGCCGTGCTTCTCCAATGCGGTCAACGACGCCTTCGCGTTTCTCGGCTCGACCCACATTCAGATGCCGCACGATCATTGGCGGGTCTGGACGGCGGCGGAGAAGCTCGGGCTGCATGCCTAGCGCCCGGTTGCGACGCCCAATAAATGACTGTCATCGTCCGGCTCGGCCGGACGATCCAGTAATCACCGCCGGAGCCGGCCGTTTGCTGCCTCGGTTACTGGATGCCCCGCTTGCGCGGGGCATGACAATGAATGGTATGTCGTCCGCATTATGACGCTTGCGCGCGAAGAGATTTCCGAGAAGCTCGCGGCCGCCGGCTATATCGCCGACCGCGACATTGCCACGGCCTTGTGGCTGATGGACTTTCTCAAACGCCCGCTGCTGCTCGAAGGTGAAGCGGGCGTCGGCAAGACCGAAGTCGGCAAGGCGCTTGCTGCCGTACACGGTGCCGAACTGATCCGGCTGCAATGTTACGAAGGCCTCGATCAGAACGCGGCGCTCTATGAGTGGAACTACCAGCGCCAGCTTCTCGCCATCAAAACCCGCGAGGGCGCCGGCGAGAACGCCGACGCGATCGAGGAGCATATCTTCTCGGAGAAATACTTGCTGGAGCGGCCGCTCCTTGCCGCTATCCGCCGCGTCACGCCGCCGGTGCTGCTGATCGATGAGGTCGACCGCGCCGACGAGGAGTTCGAGGCCTTTCTGCTCGAGCTGCTGTCCGACTTCCAGGTCAGCATCCCGGAGCTTGGCACCATCAAAGCCACCGCTATTCCGCGCGTCGTGCTCACCTCCAACGGCACACGCGAGTTGTCGGACGCGCTGCGGCGGCGCTGCCTCTATCACTACGTCGACTTCCCCGACGCCGACCGCGAAGCGCGGATCATCCTGACGCGCACGCCGGGCGCCGATGCTGCGCTCGCCTTGCAGATCGCGCGCATGGTGGCGCTGGTGCGCAAGGAGGATTTGCGCAAAGTGCCCGGCGTCGCCGAGACGTTGGACTGGGCTGCAACCCTTGCCGGCCTTGACGTGCACGATCTGCGGCAGGAGCCGGAAGCCGTTTACGAGACGATGATTTGTCTGCTCAAAACCCATGAAGATCGCGCCCGCGTGACGCGCGAGGTCAGCGAACGGCTGCTCGGCAAGGTGGCGTAATGTCAGCTCTCAGACTGGCCGGCTTTGCCCGCACGCTGCGCGACAACGGTTTCCGCGTCGGCTTGGCCGAAACCCGTGATGCACTGCACGTTCTGGCATCACCCGCGGGGCTGCGTGCCGCATCGCTCAAAGCGGCCTTGCGCGCGCTGTTCTGCGCCACCCATTCCGATTGGGAACGCTTCGACGATATCTTTGACGCGTTCTGGCAGGGTCGCGGCATGCGCTCGCGTCAGGTCCTTTCCGGGACGCCCCGCGCGAGTGAGGCGCCGGCGCGCCGGCTGGCCGAGGCTCACGTTCCGCAGCAGGCGCTTGGACTGCCAGATCGCCTGCAGCGGCGCAGCGGCGGCGACAGTGAAAGCGCCGCGCACGGCCGTGGCCGTCGCGAAGGCGCCTCGCGCGCCGAAAACCTCGCCAGCACCGACCTGCGCCACATCGTCGATCCCGATGCGATCGCCGCGACCCACGCGCTCGCGGTGCGGCTGGCGCGGACCATGCGAGCCCGGCTGGTGCGCCGCGAGCAGGTGCGCCGCCGCGGCCGCCGCCTTGATCTGCGCCGCACCATTCACCGCAACGTGTCGCATGGCGGAACGCTGCTCGAGCTCGCCTGGCGACGGCGCAAGATCAAGCCGCTCCGCCTCGTCGTGCTGCTCGACGCCTCCGGGTCGATGTCTCTCTACACGGCGTTCTTTGTCCGCTTCCTGCACGGCGTGGTCGATGCGTTCCGCGAGGCCGAGGCTTTCGTGTTTCACACCCGCCTCGCCCACGTCTCGCCGTCGCTGCGCGACCGCGACGTGACGCGCGCCGTGGAAAAGCTCGCTTTGATGGCGCAAGGCATCGGCGGCGGCACGCGCATCGGCGAAAGCCTCGCCACCTTCAACCGCTGGCACGCGCGGCGCGTCATCAATTCGCGCACCGCATTGATGATCGTGTCCGACGGCTACGATACCGGCGAGCCGGAACAGCTTGTCGAGGAAATGCGGCGGCTTCGCCGGCGCTGCCGCAAGATCATCTGGCTCAATCCGCTGATCGGCTGGCGCGACTACTCGCCGCAAGCGCGCGGCATGCAGGCGGCATTGCCCTATGTCGATCTGTTCGCGCCGGCGCACAATCTCGAAAGTTTGGCCGCGCTCGAACCGCATCTGGCGAGGATATGAATGGGCCGCGCCGACGACATCCTCGACAACATTTCGTCGCGCAAGATCGCAGGCGAATCATTTGCGCTCGCCACCGTCGTGCGCACCGTGGCGGCGACCGCGGCGAAGGCCGGCGCCAAGGCCGTCATCCTGCCGGACGGCACGATTTCGCAAGGCTGGATCGGCGGCGGTTGCGCCCGCGCGGCGGTGCTCAAGGCGGCGCGCGATTGCCTTGCCGACGGCAAATCGCGCCTCGTTTCGGTGCAGCCCGAAGAAGCGCTCGAAGGCCAAGGTCACAAACCGGGCGAGGAGCAAGGCGGCGTGCGCTTTGCCAAGAATATGTGTCCGAGCCAGGGCACGATGGACATATTCGTCGAGCCGGTTTTGCCGCGGCCGCAGGTGGTGGTTTGCGGCTCCAGTCCGGTCGCCGTCGCCATCGCCGACCTCGCCAGGCGGTCGGGCTTTGCCATTACGGTTTGCGCGCCCGCAGCCGAGCAGGCCGCCTTCGCGGACGCCGATCGGCGCATCGAGGGATTCGCGCTGCCGGTCGACGAAGCCGCGTCGCGCTATGTGGTCGTCTCCACGCAGGGGCGCGGCGATGAAGCGGCCTTGCTGGCAGCGCTCGCGGTCGATGTCGAGTATGTGGCTTTCGTCGGCAGCCGCAAAAAGGCCGCGGCCCTGAAGGCGGCGCTCGCCGAGCACGGCGTCGCCGCGGAGCGCTTGGCGCGGCTGAAGGCCCCGGCCGGGCTCGATCTCGGCGCCATCACGCCCGACGAGATCGCCATCTCGATCCTCGCCGAGATCGTCGCGGTGCGGCGCGGCAAGCAAGCCCGCGACGCCGCCGAGCGCTAGCCTCATTCGCCAAATCGGCGCAATCGCAGCGGCTGGTGTGTCCTTCCTGAGAGAAGGGTGACAGTTCATTCCGGAGACATGGGTTACACAATCGGGCTTTTTGCGGGGAATCTGCTTCAATCGGCAGAAGATCAATCTCAGCGTCGTCTTCGCTGGCCAAAGCGTCGGCATCAAACAGGTGAGCGATGAGATTTGGCTGGTCAGCTTTATGGACTATGATCTCGGCTACTTCGACCGCCAGACATGCAGGCTCGAACCGATCGATAATCCCTTCGGGCCAAAAGTGTTACCCATGTCGCCGGTA
>JASHWN010000147.1 GCA_030044035.1 Xanthobacteraceae bacterium | reverse complement strand
TGTGCGTATAGAGGCCGTAGGCAGCCATGGCGCGCCGGCGCGATCCTGCGGTTTAGAACTTGACCGGCGGCGCCTGCAGCTCGGCCTGGCGGTCGGTGCCGAGATCGAAAAAATCCTTCGGCGTAAAGCCGAATGAGGCGGCGAACAAAGCGGCGGGAAAGCGCTGGATCGAGGTGTTGTATTCCTGCACCGCGCTGTTGAAGAAACGCCGCGACGCCGCGATCTTGTTCTCCAGATCGGTCAGCTCGGCCTGCAATTGCTGGAATTCGGCGTTGGCCTTCAGATCCGGGTAGGCTTCCGACAGCGCGAACAGCTGGCGCAGCGCGCCCGACAGCATGTTCTCGGCTGCGGCCTGCTGCGCCGGTGCGGCCCCCTGCGCGGCGACCGCCGCATTGCGCGCCTTGATCACCTCGTCGAGGGTGCCGCGCTCGTGCGCCGCATAGCCCTTCACCGTCTCGACCAGGTTGGGGACCAGATCGTGGCGCTGGCGCAGCTGCACGTCGACGTCGGCGAACGCCTGGTTGACCCGCTGCCGCATCGTGACGAGGCCGTTGTAGACGCTGATCGCCCACAGCACGATCACCACGATGACGGCAATCACGATAATGGTCGAAGTGCTCATAAGTGCGCTCCCTTCGGCGTCCGCCGCTCCCGGAATTCGGCTTTTTCCGGCCGCGCCCAACACCATAGCCGCAAAATGCGACAGCGGCGAGCAAGGCCGAAAAGCGGCCGTGCGGAGGGCGAGCGAGGCCCATATAGGCGCTCCGGCCCGCCGCGTTAAGGTTAGCATTCGATGAGCGTCGCGCCGCGCCACCCGCTCGATTAGGACTTTGGCGACAGCACAGGTGCGCCATGGCGGAGCATTATCGCAGCGACCGGTCCGGCACATTCGGCGGCGAGATCATCGATTTCGCCGAACCCGCTTCTGTTGCCGATGCGGACTACGGCGTGGACGGGGATATCGGCGTCGTGCGGGCGAATGAGCAGTTCGCGCGCGACATCGCCGAGATCGAACGCGCCGCGGCCGCGCTGCGCAAGGCGCAGCCGGGGCTCGAGACCTGGTACGAAACTTGGACCGAGGCGCGCGCCGACGACGCAGCTTCATTCGCCGTGCGAAAGACGCGGCCGGTCTGGCTCCTGATCGGCGCCTTGTGGCTGTCGACGGCGCTGGTCACGGTCGGTGCGGTCGCCGCGATTGCGCGATTGATCGGCTGAGCGGCCGCTGAGCTGATCGTCAACGCTTCCTCACATCGTCATTGCCGGGCTTGACCAGGCTTGACCCGGCAATCCATGCAACGCGGGCGCTTGCACAGGTCTTCGAGGCCTGACGCTGCGGCGCGTTAGCATGGATGCGCGGGCCAAGCCCGCACATGACGCGGAGAAAGTACGACGAGCGTGCGGGCTAATACGCATTCCGGTACGCCGTCGGCGACAGCGCGGTGCGCACGATGATTTGCAGGTCGAGCCACAGCGACCAATTGTCGATATAGAACAGGTCGTATTCGACGCGCTTGCGGATCTTCTCTTCGGTGTCGATGGAGCCGCGGAAGCCGTTGATCTGGGCCCAGCCGGTGATGCCGGGCTTGACGTTGTGGCGGCGCGCGTAGAGCGAGATGCGCTTTTCGTATTCGCGGTCGTGCGAGAGCGCGTGCGGCCGCGGCCCGACCAGCGACATGTCGCCGATCAGGACGTTGAACAGCTGCGGAATCTCGTCGATGTTCCAGCGGCGGAGCCAGCGGCCGATGCGGGTCAGGCGTGGATCGTCGCGCGTCGCCTGCGGCACCACGGCGCCGTCGTCGAGCGTGCGCATGGTGCGGAATTTGAAGATGCGGAACGGCTGCTGATTGAAGCCGTAGCGGCGCTGCAGAAAGAACACCGGGCCGGGGCTGTCGAGCTTGATCAGGATGGCGATGGCGATGAAGAGCGGGGTGAGCGCGAGCAACGCCAGCGCGCCAAACACCAGGTCGAATAGCCGCTTCTTCAAGACTTCGAAGGTCGACAGCGGCAGCCGCGTCAGCTGCAGGCTCGCCAGCGGGCCGAGCTTCGACAGCTCGACATTCTCGAACTTGTGCAGGATTTGCTCGGGGCCGAGATGGATTTCGACCGGCAGCGCCAGAAAGGCATCGGCGCAGCGCGCCACCGTCTCGGTCGCCGACCAGGGCAGCAGCAGATAAATCGCGTCAGGCTCGAGGCTGCGCACCCGCGCAATCGCTTCGGCGAGGTCGCGATCGAGCGCGGCGCGCCGTGCTTCGGCGCTCGCCGTCGCGGCGATCGGGGTCAGAAACCGGCAGCCGACGATAGTGATGCCGAGCGCCCACGGCTCGTAGCGGTTGATGAAGCTGCCGACCTGGGCGCCGGTGCCGATCAGGAAAATGCGTTGCGCCGAGATGAGCCCGGCGGCGCGCGCGCGCGTGGCGATGCGCACGATGACGAGGCGCGCGACGATCAGGCCGGCGAGCGTGACGATATAGAACAGCACGATGAAGCCGCGCGAATAGGCGGCGCTGAGCTGGGTGAGAAAGCCAAGCCCGAGCAGGCAGATCAGCGTCACGTTCCAGAGCTGGACGGTGCGCCTGGCGTGCGGCTTGAAGGCAAAGAAGTTCGGCAACCGGTATTCGCCGCGATACGCATTCGAGATGGCGAAGATGCTGGCGGCGAGCACGCCGACCTGCACGAATTCACCGACGTCGCCGCGTTCGCCGTACGCGAAGAGCGTATACGCGATCCCGGTGCCGCAGGCCGTCGCCACGATCAGCGCGACATCGAGCAGGAAAAACGCGATCGAAAACGTGCCGCGCGAGGCCGCCGCCCAGGTGCGCAGCAGGCGGTTCGTCTCCGGCCGGGACGCCAGCGTATAGCTTGGCAGCGTGTTCATGATCGCGTTTGCCGCAATCGCGTTCGGCGATAGGCGGGCGGGCGGTGCCCCGGAATGAGACAACGCCGCTTGCCGCCGTGCTTCGTCGCCAGAACCGTGCCAGACGCGCCGTGGCGAGGCGCCGCAACTGGCGCGCCGCAAGGTGCGTGTTAAGATTAATTGGTCAGGCGAAAAGCGCGCGGGGAGAGACGAGAATGCAGGGCAAGATCGCACTCGAAGAGCATTTTGCCATCCCCGAAACGGCCGCCGATTCGATGGGCTATTTTCCCGAGCCGGTCCGCAGGGAAGTGGCTGAGCGTAACGCCGACATTCACGGCCGCCGGTTGTCGCTGATGGATCAATACGGCATCGAGATGATGCTGCTGTCGCTCAACGCGCCGGCGGTGCAGGGCATACCCGACAAGGCGCGCGCCGACGAGATCGCGCGCCGCGCCAACGATTATCTCGCCGAGCAGGTGGAGAAGCGCCCCGAGCGCTTCCAGGGCCTTGC
>JASHWN010000146.1 GCA_030044035.1 Xanthobacteraceae bacterium | reverse complement strand
AGTCGGCGCCGTAGTCGCACTCATAGATTTGCAGCCGCCGGCGCTTGTCGTGCCCGGCAAAAATGCGGTCGAGAAAGGCACGCTGCAGCGCCCAGGCGGTTTCGGCCGCTTCGCGCCGGTAACGGCCCGGCATGGTGTCGTTGAGCCAGCCATGCGGGGCACCGGCGAACACTCTGATGGTGTAGGTCTTGTCGTGGCGCTCCAGGCAGTCGCGGAAGCGGCGGACGTCGGCGACCGAAATCAAATGATCGGCCTCGCCGAAAATGCCGAGCACCGGGCATTCGACCCGGGCCAGCATGTCGTCGAGCGGCTTCATGTAGCGGTCGCTCGGCTGCCACTCGCGCGCATTTGCCGCGCCGTACCAGACCAAAGCCGCGGCGATACTCCGGCGCTCGGCGGCAAACACCAGCGGATGGCGGCCGGTCTGGCAAACGCCCATGACGGCGATCTTTGCGGCATCGATCCGCGATAGCGCCGCGAGTTCCGCCACCGCGGTGTCCAGATACTCGATGGATTCGGCATCTTTGAGCGGATAGCCGACATCGCCACGATGAAGCGCATCCTGGTCCGGATGCTTGGAGAAGAAATCGGGCGCCAGACAGGCAAATCCCTCGCGGGCAAAGCGCTCCGCGAGATCGCGGGTGTGCTTCACCAATCCGTAGCGCTCATGCATCAAAATGACGCCGCCGGCTTTGCCGTCGCCCGCCGGCATAGCGAGGAAGGCCGGCAGCCCCCCTGCGCAGTGGAACTGCTTCGTTACGATCTCACCCACGCGTTCTTCCTTCCTTCCGACGCGCGGTTTCGCGCATCGCCGCGATGCTAGAGCGGGCAAAGTTCCATTGCCATGCCGAATAGCGGGGATTTCCGCATCATTGCATGCGCGTGCCCGAACTCTTGCCACAATGACCTCGCATCCTCCCGCGCGATTGAGGGAGAGGGTTACTCAATGCAATGGCGGACTATCCTGGCCGGCGCCCTGGCGTCGGCACTCTTTGGCGTTATGTCGACGACGATGGCCTCGGCCGAGGTGCGAATCGGCGGCGATCCGGGAGGCGAAGTTTCCTCCTACATCCACAAATATGAGCAGATTCGCGATTCCGGCGAGCGCGTCGTCATCGACGGTCCCTGTCTCTCCGCATGCACGTTGGTGACAGGAATCGTGCCGCGCGACCGCATCTGCGTCACGCAGCAGGCGGTGCTCGGCTTCCATGCGGCTTCGTACTATGACGATGTGTCGCGCACGCTGGTGCCGACGCGCCGCGGCAGTCGCCTGGTGATGACCTTCTATCCGCCCGAGATCCGGCGGTGGATCAATCGTCACGGCGGCCTGACGCCGCGACTGATGACGTTGCGCGGCCACGAGCTCGCCTCGCTCTACAATACCTGCCGCTGAGTTGCCCGGCGGCGGCCGGGCAATGGCCGCTGGAGGCGCGCACTTCAGCGGCCATTGGGCGAGTTGTCGTTCGTCCGGTTTGGGACTATCTACGGCCCATGTCCCAGGCTACCGCATCGCGTGTGCTGTCGCGTCGGCCGTTGTTAGCGGCCGGCGGTGCTGTGGCGGGCGTGCTGGCCGGCACGCTCGTGCTGTGGGCTCATTACGGCACTGCGGTGTTCTTCGAGACCATACGCGCCGGCTTCATCGCGTGCTTCGGTTAAGATGAGCGAAGCAGCAGACAGCAAGACGCCTCGCGTCGTCCTTTTGCTGGCTGCCTTCTTGGCCGGCCTTGCCGTCATTCTGGCTGCCATCTTTGTCGTCGGCGGATTGTCGCCGACGCCTGGTCGCGGCACCGTCACGGTCGGCGGGCCATTCCATCTCGTCGACCAGAACGGCAAGCCGTTCGGCGATCAGGACATGAAGGGCAAGCCGTATCTCGTGTTCTTTGGCTATACCCATTGTCCCGACATTTGCCCGACCACGCTGTTCGACATGTCGCAGCTGATGCGCAAGCTCGGCCCGGATGCCGACCGCGTCGGCGCGCTGTTCATCACTGTGGATCCCGAGCGGGATACGACGGCGGTACTCAAAGATTATCTGGCGAGCTTTGACCCGCACGTGCGCGGATTAACCGGCGCCCCGGCAGCCATCGAACAGGCGATCAAAGATTACCGGGTCTATGCCAAAAAGGTGCCGCTGCAGGGCGGTGATTACACTATGGATCACACCGCGCTGGTCTATCTGATGGATAAAGACGGCCGGTTTGTCGCGCCATTCGATATGCAGCGAACCGCGGATGTCGAGGCCGCCGAGGTGCGGCGGTATTTTTAACCATGGGTCGTGGAATTGACGGCGGCAATCTTTTCGGTAATAGGGCTATCCTTTCGGCTAAAAGGTGTAAAAAGCGGTGCGTTTACCCGGTTTTGGGGCTATCAAAAGGTTGTGTATAGCTCTCTGGCCGAACGCTAACGGCTCTGCTAAGGAGAATCACAGGCAAAGGAGTATTGAGCATGGGCGGCAAACGGGCAAATAACGTCGACGTGGCGGTCGGTCACCGCATCCGGCTGTTTCGTCTCAATACTGGGTTGTCCCAGACCGAGCTGGCGGACCAGATCGGCGTCACATTTCAGCAGGTCCAGAAATACGAAAAAGGCGTTAACCGCGTGGGGGCTGGTAGACTGACCCAGATCGCCGCAGCCCTGAACGTGCCGATCACGGCCTTTTTCGAAGGCATGACCAGCGGTTCTAAGAGCCGGTCGGAAGCCGATTCGCTCGCCGAACTGATGACGGCGCCGCGGGCTTTTAAGCTTCTCGACGCATTTTCCGAGATCACCGATCCGGCACTGCAAACCGCGATTTTGTCTCTGGTCCAGTCGATCAGCGCTCGGCGGTCGGGGACGCACAAATAGTCTGGTCGGCCCTCTCCGGTAGCGCACGACCGCCGCAAAAGCGGTGGCGGGCGACGTGGCGGCGGTTGTGCGGTCCTGTGTCGCCTACTCGACAGTAGGTTTGAGCCGATCGATGCCTCCGCGAGCGAGGCACAGAGTCGTCCGCACCTGGACTTCCCGCCGTGCTCCCGCTAGGTGGATTCGCTGACGCGGCCGCCCAAACCGCTGCGCAGCGCATGATCAATCGCATGGCAACATCTCGCCGCTTTCGCTGGCCGGCCGCTGCGCTCGTGACATTGGTCGCCGGCTTGTTCTGGGCTCTCGCGTTGAGCGGAGCGTTCTCGGCGAGAGCCGACGAGAGCGGCGCCGCGGCGCAGCGCACCGTCGTGGTGCCCGGTTTTTGGGACCCGCGCCGGCGCCCCGAGCGCCCCGATTTGTCGCGCTTGGCGAGCATTCGCTTTCTCACCGATCTCGACTACCCGCCGTTCGACTATGCGGGAGCGGACGGCAATCCGGCCGGCTTCAACATCGATCTCGCCCGCTTGGTCTGCGCCGAAATCAAACTGCCCTGCACCATCCAGGCGCGGCCGTTCGAGACGCTGCTTGACGCGCTCGACACCAATCAAGGCGATGCCGTGATCGCCTCGATCGCCGCGAATGCCGAAACGCGCAGGCGCGCCGATTTCACCGACCCGTACTACCGCACGCCGGCCCGCTTCGTGGCGCGTGCCGACAGCGCGATCGGCGACGTGCTGCCGGAACTGGTGGCCGGCAAAAAGATCGCCGTGGTCGGCGGCACGGCGCACGAAGCCTACCTCAAGCAGATGTTCACCCAGGCCGAGCTGCGTTCGTACCCGAACCCCGCAGCGGCGCGCGCCGCCTTGAAGAACAAGGAGGTCGATCTGCTTTTCGGCGACGGCGTTGCGCTGTCGTTCTGGCTCAACGGCACCGACTCCGCCGGCTGCTGCGCCTTCCGCGGCGGCCCATTTCTCGACAGCCGGTTTTTCGGCGAAGGCGTCGGCATTGCGGTCAAGCGCGGCAACGACGTGCTGCGTCAGGCGCTGAACTGGGCGCTGTTCCGGCAATGGGAAAAGGGCAGCTTTACCGATTTGTGGCTGCGCTACTTCCCGATCAGCCCGTTTTGAAAGCTTCAGCGGGAGCGGCGTCGCCGGCAGCGGACGCCGCGCTTTCTCTTCGGAACTCGGGAGCGTTTGACGCGCCACGCGCCGCTTTCTAGTGTCCGCGCGCCTTAAGAGATGACGATGTCCGCCGCCACCACCGAGCTTTCGCCAAACCTGCGCGAGCCGGCCGAGCACTCGAACGCCTGGCCGTTCGAGGAGGCGCGCAAGATCGTCGCCCGGCTGAAGCGGGCGCCCAAGGACGAAGTGATCTTCGAGACCGGCTACGGGCCGTCCGGCCTGCCGCATATCGGCACGTTCGGCGAGGTGGCGCGCACCTCGATGGTGCGCCACGCCTTTCGCGTGCTTACCGACGACAACATCAAGACGCGGCTCGTCGCGTTCTCCGACGACATGGACGGCTTGCGCAAGGTGCCCGACAACATCCCCAA
>JASHWN010000145.1 GCA_030044035.1 Xanthobacteraceae bacterium | reverse complement strand
TTGCCCGAGGCCCGACGCAAGGCAAACGACGACTGCCGCCGGAAAAAAGCGCCTGAACATTGCATTCATCCTTGACATTGCGTGCACCTCTTGGCTCTCGCGTCCAAAAGTAGTAGCTTCAAACTATAAACGTCGAAATGCAAGAGCATTCTTGCGAGCTCAGAACCGTATGGAGACGCCCGTGCCTCGTCTTGCATTGTGGTCAGTCGCGGCAGCCATGCTGTTTGGCGCTCCGTTGTCGGCCCAAACATCGGCGCCGGGCGTCGGATCCGACGGCGCGATTCTCGCGGGCAAATGGACTTATCGCAGTTTCCATAACCGTCCGGCGCTGGTGGACGATAATGCACAGGCCGCGCTCGATCTGATTTTCGCGGAAGCCGTGTTCACGTTCCAAGTGAGCGGAACGACTCTCAAGGGCACCATCGATTGGCCGGGTGGCGGCCTCGATCTGCAGGGTCAGATCCAACCGGCGAGCGGGCAGGCGTCGTTGTCTGTCGCCATCGTCGGAGCGGGCCGGCCGAACAGCGAAACGAACGGCTGGGAATACGACTACCGCGCCAATCTCGCTTACCAATGGCCCAACGGGGTCAATCAAATACCGGCTTTGGTCGGTACCGTCATTCGTGCCAAACCGCATGGCAACGCGCCGGCAGGGTATGTGGCCTCCTTCATTGCCGTCAAACAACCCTGAACGTGCTCACAGCCCCAGATAAAACTTCTTGATCAAATCGTTGTTGTTCAGCTCGTCGGCGGAGCGGCCTTCGAAGGCGATCTTGCCGTGGACGATGACGTAGCCGCGGTCGGCGATGCGGATGGCCTGGGCGAAGTTCTGCTCGGCCATCAGCACGGTGAGCGCGTAGCGCTGTTTCATCTCGCTGATGGCGTCGATGGTGCGGCGCACCAGGATCGGAGCGAGCCCGACCGACGGCTCGTCGACCAGAAGGATCTTCGGCGCCAGCATCAGCGCGCGGCCGAGCGCCAGCATTTGCTGCTCGCCGCCCGACATGCTGCCGGCAAGCTGGTGGCGACGCTCGGCCAGCCGCGGAAAGGTCTCGAGACAGATTTCGAGATTGCGCTTGAGCTCGCGGCGGGCGGTGCGGCGGAACGCGCCAAGGAGCAGGTTCTCCTCCACGGTGAGTCGCGGAAACAGCCGCCGCCCCTCGGGCACGAGCGCAATGCCGAGGTCGACGATTTCCTCGGTGGTGTGGCCGGCGAGGTCGTGATGGATGCCGTCGATCTCGGCGACGATCGAGCCTGCGCTCGGCCGCACGATGCCCATGATGCACTTCATCAAGGTCGACTTGCCGTTGCCGTTGGTGCCGAGCAGCACCACGGTCTCGCCGCCGCCGACCTGGAGCGACACGTCCTCGAGCACGCGCACCGCGCCGTAGGCGGCATTGATGCCGGTAAGGTTCAGGCTATTGGCCAAGGTAGGCCCTCTCCACTTCCGGATCGCGCATCACTTCCTCAGGATTGCCGTCGGCGATCTTGCGGCCGGAGACCAGCACGACGAGGCGGCGCGAAAAGCTCATCACCGCGCGCATGATGTGCTCGATCAGAATGACGGTGACGCCCTGCTCGTTCAGCCGCACGAGCAGCGCCAGAATGTCCTCGATCTCGGAATGGGTCAGGCCCGCCATCGCCTCATCGGCGATCAAGAGCTTCGGCTCCGCCGCCATGGCGCGCGCCAGTTCGAGCTTGCGCATCTCGACCTGGGTGAGGTCGCGGGGCAATTGCCGCGCCTTGGCCTCGAGGCCGACCTCGCGCAGAAGCCGATGACAATGCTCGTCGACCACCGCGGCGGCGTGATGGGCGCCGCGCGCCGCCACGGTGTAGAGCAGCGGAATGCGAACGTTGTCCATCAGGTTGAGGCTGACGAACGGCCGCGGCAGCTGAAAGCTGCGGGCAAGCCCGAGCCGCGTACGCTGATGCGCGGGCAGGCCGTCGATGACGCGGCCGTCGAACCGCACCGAGCCCTGTTCGTTGCGCAACGTGCCGCAAATGCAATTGACCAGCGTACTCTTGCCCGAGCCATTTGGGCCGATCAGGCCGAGCCGCTCGCCTGTCCGCACCGACAGTGCGATATTCTCCAACGCGACGAAGCCGCCGAAGCGCTTGCCGAGATTGTCGACCTCGAGCAGATCGCTCATGGCGGCGCTCCGGGCGCAGAGCTAGGCTCGGCGGGGGCTGGCGCGGCGGACGCGTCGAGGTCGATCCGACGGCGACCGACGAACTCATCGGGCTTGCGCTGCAGATATTTATGCACGAGGCCGAGAATGCCGTTCGGCGCCACCACGACGAAGAAGACGAGCAGCGCCCCGACGATCAACAGATTGACGGCCGAGGATATCGTCACTGTGATGATTTGCTGCAAGGAGCCAAGCAGAATCGCGCCGATCAACGGTCCGATCCAGCTCGTGGTGCCGCCGATCAGCGGCATGGCGATGGAGTTGACCGCATAGTCCAGCCCGAAAGTCGAATCCGGCTGCAGGTAGCCGATGTAGTAGGGAAAGGGTGCGCCCGCCATTCCCATCAACGTGCCCGATATCGTGGTGGCGATCAGCTTGAGGCGGAGCGTCGGCACGCCGGCGGCCTCCGCCGCCAGCTCGTCGTCGCGGATGGTGGCGAGGCCGTAGCCGAGCCGCGAACGTTCGATCAGGCGAGCGACATTGAGCGCGGCCACTGCGAGCAGCATCATCAAGAGCGCCAGATATTTGACGTAGCTGCCGAACGGCGCGATCGTTTCCGGACGAATGATGTAGGCGCCGCGCGAGCCGCCGACGAAGTCCCAATTGACTACCAGCGTCTGCAGCACGACGGCGAGCGCCAGCGTCGCAATGGCAAAGAACGCGCCGCGCAGCCGCAGCGTCAGATAGCCCATGCCGAAGCCGACCACCCCCGAGATTGCGCCGCCGATCAGGATCAAAACCGGGATCGGAACGACGTGGGGAAACTCGTTGGCCTCGATCAATTGGTAGATGGCGACGGTCGAGTAGGCGCCAAGCGCGAAGAAGCCCGCCGTGCCGAAATTCACATAGCCACAGTAGCCGCCGAGGATGTTCCACGCCGTCGACAGCACGATGTACTGCAGCACCACGTAGCCCGCAAAGAAGACGTAGTCGTTG
>JASHWN010000144.1 GCA_030044035.1 Xanthobacteraceae bacterium | reverse complement strand
CAGTGCAGTCGCGTCCCCAAGTTGCCGGCTGAATTGAACCTTCAGCCGGGTTGCGGCGACCTATGGGTAAAGAGCCTGGAGGGCGTCATGAGCCATTCGATGTACAACGCCGACCGCGGCACCCACCTCAAGATCGTGGTGCTCGGCCTGTTGTGCGCGACCATGGTGGCGGTGGTCGGCATTTTCGCCAATGTCAGCCAGTTCGACTTGGGCACCGCGCCGCTCGTCAAAGCCGGCCAGCCGGCCATCGTCAGCGGCAAGCTGCCGGCTATTCGCTAGAACGCTTCGGCATCAACAGCCCAAATTACCGTCATCCTGAGGCGGCCGCGAAGCGGCCCTCGAAGGATGCGGCCCGAGCGCATCGGCCGTCGCCCTTCGAGGCTCGGCGCTTTGCGCCGAGCACCTCAGGATGACGGATATGAGTCAACAAAAACGCTCAGGTTTTCGGCTGCTGTAGGGGCGGCGGCGGCGCTACCGGCACTGCCTCGACCAATTTGCCGCCGAACAGAATAGGCCCGGTCGGCTCGCCGGTTTTCGAACCGCCGGCGGGCTCGAACGAAATCTTGTAGGTCGCGCCCCGTACCGTATCGAGGTCATAGTCGGAGGCGAGCGCACGCTGCGTGAATTCGCTCGCTCCAACCACGCCGAGCGAGCGCGGTTTCGGGTAGCGCGGCGAGATCAGCCAAAGCTCGTAGCTGTGGTCGGCATCGGCCGCGGCCGAGACCCGACGCACCGTCAGCTTCAGGCTCGCCGGATCTATGGTGAGCAGAAAGGCCGGCGCGGTCGGGTCCTGCTGCAGGACGGCGACCAGGCGGTTGGTATTGCCGTCCGCCGGCGCCGGCGCGCGCGCCAAAATTTGCGGGACGTGAAAAAATCCACCGGCCGGAAAGACGCCGGGCGCGACCTGCGACACCGCGATGAAGGCCGCGAGCACGGCGGCGATGGCCGCCGCGCCGGCCGCGGTGATGCGCCAGCGCCGCACCCGACGGGCCAGATAAAAAACCTCGGCGCTGCGCTCAGGCTTCGCCGCACCGACCGCTGCCGCCGACGACGCTTGCGGCGGCTTGAGCGTCCAATCGGCCGCCGGCTTGTCGTCCGGCTTGGCTTTCGCCTGATCCGCGTGCTCCACATCGTCTTCCGGCGCCATCAACGTGGAAGCGAGTGCCGCGAGCAGCGGGGCTTCGTCGCTGCCAAGCTTGGGCCGCGGCTTGTCGTCGGACGTGGCCGGCGTCGACTCGTCCTCTGCCGCCGGCTGCGACTCGCCCGCAGGCTCGGTCGCCCCGCCGGGCGCAAGATGGACCTCATCGGCAGGCGCGACCGTATCGATGCCGGCTTTGATCTTGTCCCAAACTTCGGCGGGCGGCTCGACCGCCTCGACCATGACGTTGAGCTCGCCGAGGCGGCGCTCCCACTGCCGCACGATCTCGGTGAAGCCCGGATCGATGGCGATCAGCGCCTCGGCATGGGCGCGCTCGTCGGAGGCGAGCGTGCCCAGCACGTATTCGGCGGCAAGCGCGTCGAGATCGTCGTCCGTCGTAGCCATCAGCGTCCCATACACTCCCGAATTTCGAGCAGGCTGCGGCGCAGCCATGTCTTGATTGTGTTCACCGGAATGTCGAGCTTGGCCGCCAGCTGCTCGCGGCTCCAGCCGCTGTAATAGGCGAGCAGCACGATGCGCTGCTTTTCCGGATCAAGCTTGCCGAGGCAGGTGAGCAGCCGCCGCAACTCCTCGGTCATTTCGCGGCGCGCCAAAGGTGGCGGCGTCTCGGCGGCGACGCCGAGTGCCTCAGGGCTGTCCTCGACCGAAATGTCGCCCTTCTTGCGCACGATGTCGATCGCGCGGTTGCGCGCGATCGCCACCAGCCAGGTGATGGGGCTCGCCACGGTCGGATCGAACTTGCCGGCCATCTGCCAAACCTTGAGGTAGGTTTCCTGCATGACGTCGTCGGCCAATTCTGGCCTGCCCAAGATACGGAGCAAAACGCCATAGAGTTTCGCGCGGGTAGCGCCATAGAGGCGCTCGAACGCGGCCCTGTCGCCTTTGGCCACGGCGGCGAGCAGCCAGACGAGTTCGGCCTGCGTCAACATCGCGGTCCCTGCCCCAGGGAGACAATTCCCGGCCCGATTATCGCCGCGAAAACCACCGCTCGTCGAGTCTCAGCGTCATTCCGGGGCGCGGCCGAAAGGCCGCGAGCCCGGAATCCATAGCCCCAGAGCAGGGGGTTATGGATTCCGGACTCGCCGCTCCGCGGCGATCCGGAATGACGGAACGTGCTTGAACCTTACGCTGGCGCGCCGCGGGCGCGCATCAGCGCGATGCCGTCGAGCTCGGCTTGCTCGGCAGCATTTTCCGCCTCGCGCTCGCGCATCTGATCGCGTTCGTCGAGCAGTTCGACCTTCTTGAGCTCGTCGAAAGCCTCGGCCAGCGCGAGCTTGGCGTCCTCGAGCTGGATACGCAATTCGTCGGCGGACCGCTTTAAGTTTTCGCGGCGCGTGATCGCCGCCTTGGCGTAGGTCGGATAGGCGAAGTGCGCCGGATCGTGAATGCCGGCGCGGTCCTGTTCGACCTTGATTTCGCGCTCCAGGTCGGCGGCCATGCGGTCGAACTCCGCAATCATGGCCTCGATCTGCGCAACCTTGCGCCGCTTCTCGTCGACCTGAAATTTCTTCAAGCGGATCAGCGTTTCACGGGACTTCATCGACTGCTACTCCCCGAAGCCGCGGGACTATGGCGCCGCGGGCCGCTGGGCCGCTGGGCCGCCGCGGCCGCAAAACCGCTGCCGCACAGCGCCACAATGGACAATTCTGCCACGGATAACGTTAGCGTTCGGTTTCCGGCACGGCCACGATTTCGGCCAATCGCCGATATCCTTCCGCCAAGCTGGTTGCTTCTTCCTTACCTTGGGCCAAAAAGGCCTCGAGCGGCGTGTGCAGCCGGATCGCCTCGTCGACCTCGGCGCTGGTCCCGGGCCGGTAAGCACCGAGCCGGATCAGCTCCTCCATGTCTGCATAGGTCGCCATCACCTGCCGCGCCCGGGTGAGTGCCGGCAGGTAATCGGGATCTGCAGCCCGCGGCATGGTGCGCGACACCGATTTGAGCACGTTGATGGCCGGATAGCGCCCACGCTCGGCGATCGCGCGCTCCATCACGATGTGGCCGTCGAGAATGCCGCGCACGGCATCGGCGATCGGCTCGTTGTAATCGTCGCCGTCGACCAGGACCGTGAATATCCCGGTGATGGTGCCCTGCTCGGTGCCGGGTCCGGCGCGCTCGAGCAGGCGCGGCAGCTCGGTGAACACGGTGGGCGTATAGCCTTTGGCGGTGGGCGGCTCGCCGGCGGACAGCCCGATCTCGCGCTGCGCCATGGCAAATCGGGTCACCGAATCCATCAGCACCAGAACGTCCTTGGCGTCGTCGCGGAAATACTCGGCAACCGCCAAGGTGAGGTGGGCAGCCTGCCGCCGCATCAAGGCCGGCTCGTCGGAAGTCGACACCACCACGACCGAGCGGGCGAGACCCGCCTCGCCCAGATCGTCCTGCAAGAATTCCTGCACCTCACGGCCGCGCTCGCCAACGAGCCCGATCACCGTCACGTCGGCAACGACGTTGCGCGCCAGCATGGCGAGCAGCACCGATTTACCGACGCCGGAGCCGGAAAAAATGCCAAGGCGCTGGCCGCGGCAGCAGGTCACGAAAGTGTTGAGGGCCCGCAGGCCGAGATCGAGCGGCGCGCCGACCCGGCGGCGCGCGTGCGCCAGCGGCGGCAGGTTGCGGAATGGATAGGGCGACGGGCCTTGCAACAGCGGCCCTTTGCCGTCGATCGGCTCGCCCAAGGCGTTGACCACGCGGCCGAGCCAGCCGGCCGACGGGCGCACTGCGCCGGGCACCGACGTGACCAGCGCCCGGCAGCCGCGCCGCACGCCTTCGAGCGGCGCGAACGGCATCAACAGCGCGTGCTCGCCGGAAAAGCCGACGACTTCGCAGGGAATGGTCTTGGCCGCCGTCTCGACGATCACCCGCGCGCCGACCGACATGGCGTAGAGCGGCCCCGCCACTTCGACCATCAGCCCGCGCACGCCGACCACCCGGCCGTAGATTTCGACGCCGTCGAGTTCGTTGATCTGTTCGGCAAGCGCCTTCACGGGGCGGCTTCCCGCTGCCGCAGCCCCGCACAAATGGTTACTCGCCGGGCCGCCTTATTAATCGCTTGTTTACCCGGGCCATTAATCATTGCGCAGTCGCCCTTGCGGCCAAAGGAACCTCGCCGACTCGCAAGAGGAGGCGAGTCGTATGAATCGGTTAGCGGCGAAAGTTAACCTCTGACATGAACCCTCGCATGGCTAAAAAACCACTATCGCGCAACATCTTAAGGCGATTCGAGCCGATTTGCCTAGGGCTTGCTTGCGCGAAAGAATCAGGTTTTGTTAACCATAGCGTCGGTAGTGTGCCGAATCAGTTTCTTCGAGGGCGTTTCTACGAGGGCGCTTCTTGGGGCCGCCGCTGCGGCGTGCCGACCTTGAGCCCGCGCGGCGAGGAAGGGGACTGGCATGCGCGTACTGCTGATTGAAGACGATAGCGCCACCGCGCAATCGATCGAGCTGATGCTCAAATCCGAGAGTTTCAACGTCTACACGACGGACCTCGGCGAAGAAGGCGTCGATCTCGGTAAAATCTACGACTACGACATCATTCTGCTCGACCTCAATCTGCCGGACATGTCGGGCTTCGAAGTGCTGCGCTCGTTGCGCGTCTCGAAGGTGAAGACGCCGATCCTCATTCTCTCCGGATTGGCCGGCATCGAGGACAAGGTCAAAGGTCTCGGCTTCGGCGCCGACGACTACATGACCAAGCCGTTCCACAAGGACGAATTGGTCGCGCGCATCCATGCCATTGTGCGCCGCTCCAAGGGCCACGCCCAGTCCGTCATCCAGACCGGCGATCTTGTTGTCAATCTCGACACCAAGACGGTCGAGGTGAACCAAGCGCGCGTGCATCTGACCGGCAAGGAATATCAGATGCTGGAATTGCTTTCGCTGCGCAAAGGCACGACGCTGACCAAGGAGATGTTCCTGAACCACCTCTACGGCGGCATGGATGAGCCGGAACTGAAGATCATCGATGTCTTCATCTGCAAGCTCAGGAAGAAGCTCGCCAATGCCACGGGCGGCACGAACTACATCGAGACCGTCTGGGGCCGCGGCTATGTGCTGCGCGATCCCGAGGAAGCGCCGGTCAAGACGAAGAAGGCAAGCTGACGCGCGTTCTCTACTTCCGTCCAGGGCGCGGCTCAGGTTAGGGCGGTCATGGACGAAATCGAGCTTCGATCGAGATTGGCGCCGGACGAATGCATGGGGCGTCTCCAGCGGCACCTGGACGCCTCGCCATCCT
>JASHWN010000143.1 GCA_030044035.1 Xanthobacteraceae bacterium | reverse complement strand
ACGAACAAGAGTTCATCGCCGCGGTGCGCGCCGGCTACGAGGCGGTGGCGGCGGACTGCGACCTGGTCTGCCTGGGCGAGATGGGCATCGGCAATACCACGGCCGCGGCGGCGCTGGCCGCGGCCCTGTTCGGTGGCGGCGGCGCGCGCTGGGCCGGGCGCGGCACCGGCGTCGACGATGACGGCTTGATGCGCAAGCGCGCCGTGATCGACCGCGCGCTTCAACGCCATGCCGACCTGCTGCACGATCCGCTCTACACCGCCGCTGCGCTCGGCGGCCGCGAGCTCGCTGCCATTCTCGGCGCGGTGCTGGCTGCGCGCCGGCAAAATAGTCCGGTCGTGCTCGACGGCTTCGTCTGCACCGCCGCGGCGGCGCCGCTGGCAAAACTGCGCACCGACATGCTGGCGCACGCACTGGCCGCCCACGTCTCCGCCGAAGCCGGACATCGCTTGTTGCTCGACGAGCTTCACCTCAAGCCGCTGCTCGATCTCGACATGCGGCTCGGCGAAGCCTCCGGCGCGGCATTGGCGGTGTTGATGCTGCGCGCCGCGCTGGCGTGTCACAGCGGCATGGCGACGTTCGCCGAGGCCGGCGTGTCCGATAAGCCGAGCGACGAGGAGCGCGAGTCGAAAGCGGCCGGCTAGCTGGTCAGCCGCGAACGGCCGTATGGCGGTCAGCAAGGACAGAACTAGAAGCCGATCCCCAACGCCGGCAGCAGGCGTTGCAATATTGCGGCAATACAGATCAGCACCACCAAGATTTTGAGAAGATTGGCGAGCCGCCCGTCGCGCACAAATTTCTCGATGACCCAGAAGCAAATCGCGCCGACGACGCAGATGATCAAGATATTGATCAGGACTAACAGCATAGAAGCCTCCCCGGAAATGCAAGCTTATCGCAGCTGACGGCGATTTGCCAGCGATTCAGGACTTTGCCGAACCAACGCTCATGCGCGTGTGATGGCATCGCGCTTCAGTCTTTAGCCGCCGCAGCGGTCCACGGGCCGAAGTCGAACTTGTAATTCACGCCCATCTTGAACAGGTCGGCCGATTGCGTCACGACAATATTGGCTGCGCTGACGACGGCCACCGTCGGGAACGGCACAGTCGTGGGCGGCAGGCCAATGTGGTCGTATTCGGCGAACGTGGTCCAGTGGTTGGTAATCGCGTATTCGAGGCCGATACCGGCGGTCCAGCCCCACACGGTCTCGCTGGTGCTGCCAGTCCCCAGCGTCTGGGCGAGTGTGTTGCCAAACAAATTGTAGGTCGTATCGGTCCAGGCGCCGCCGGCCTTGACGTAGGCAAGGGAGCGGTCAAAGGCATAGCCGACCCGGCCGGTCACGGAGCCGAGCGCGTTGACGACGTGCTGACAGTTGATGCCGCCGAGACCGGAGAAGCAGGTGTTCTCGCCGCGAATGTGCGCCAAGCTGGCGTCAAGTTCGGCGCCCAGCACCCATCGGCCGGTCTGCCAGTTGGCCCCGATTTGAGCGCCGCCAAGCGGGCCCGTCGCATGCGTCGTGTCGCCAAATCCAGCGACATCGGGAGGCGGCGGCGGCGCCGGCGCCCCGTGGCGAACCGGCCCGGGGCCACCTGGCCCGGGCCCGCCGCTTGGCGAACCGAACGGATCGGACCAGCGAGCGATGTCAACGCCGCCGCCCAATTGCCCGCCGACATACCATCCCGTCCAGTTCATCGGATCGGATGCAAGCATGGCAGGTGCTTTGGTCGGCATCGCCGACGTTGCGGCGGCGTGCGTCGTCTCGCCCCAATGGTAGCTCGTCTGCACGAATGCGCCGTAACGCTCGGCGTTGAAGCGCGCGGTTTCGACAAGGGAAGACGGCGGAGCGAGGAACTCGAAAGTCTCAGTGCCGGTATTCATGTTCCAGGCCCAATAACGTCCGCCGACGCCGACGCTCCAGTTGGGCGTGATGTAGTAGTCGAGCATGGCCTCCAGCATGACGCCATCGCCGCTGTTCGAGGCTTCGGGCAGAAGCAGTTGGCGAAGCAGGTGATCGTCGAAGCCGGTGAAACTCACCCAGGGCAGATAGGCGGCGTCGCCGGTCAGTCGCAGCTTGTCGGTCAGCATGAGCTGGCTGGAGAGACCGACGCGCAGCGAGTTGAAATGATTGTCGTCGGTCAGCGTAAGTAGGTTCGCCGGCAGGCCGGGAGCCGTCGGGCAGGAGCCGGTGGAGGCGGCCAGCTGGACGCATCCATAGGCATTGATGTCCTCCTCGTAATAGTTATAGCCAATGAACGCACCGACCTTGGCGCCCGGCGTTCTGAGGAAATTGTAGCCGGCGTCGATCGTGGCGTAGCCGATGTTTCCCGAGGCGCTCGACAGCGTGTTTGAATAGGCGGTCGCGGCAGGGAAGAAATCCTCGTCGTTCAACGAGCCGCTGTTGATTCCACCGGCGCCCAGGTAACCCTTGACAAAAAATCCGCTGGCGTGATCGGCGCGAAAGAATGTTTCGCCGGAGAGCGCGTCGAGATCGCTGTAAACCAGGCGAGACGCGAGCGTTGGCGGCGGCGTATCGATAAGCGGGTCCGGTCCTCCATAAGTGCCAGTGCTCAACCACAGCCGTGTTCCGGTTTCCAGTTGCCAATTCTGGAAAAAGGACGGTGCCGCCGGCAGCAGTGGCGCCTTGACTGGAAGAATCGTGCCGACGCCCGGCGCGGGGTCAGGGCCGCCGAAACGATAATTCAGGCCGGCGCGGAATAGATCAGCTCTGAGGTCGCTGGAATGGGTGAAAACTTGACCTGGGAAAGACGGCAAAAGGTTATTGCTGGTCGACATCCCGGCAGTATTGGAAAAGGCAACGTGGAGATAATCGGCCTTGATGCTCAGCCTATCGGTCAACGGCGCCTCGACGCCTCCCCCGACTGCGAAACCTGCCTTGAGCGTGTCGATTTTGCCCGACTCTTGCGCACCATTGTCGTCGACGAACGAAAAATCGGTTTGAAGCTGGGTTAACGCGAGACCGCCTGTGGCAAAGAGCAGCCAGTTGTTAGGAGCAATAAACCCGATGCGGGGCCGCGCCGTAAGCAACCAGTCAGCATTGCCATAGGATGTGACGGTAAATGCGAGAGCGGGGTTGCCCGGATAAGGGATCGCGCCGCTGTTCGTTGCGCCGTTGAGATGGACGGCTTGCAGATCGGCTTCGACGCCCAAGAGCCAATTGCCGGAGCGCCAGTTGTAGCCGCCCTCGATGCCGCTGACAAAACCGCTCGGCTTGATGGTTTGGGCGCCGGCGGCCGTAATTGCCGCTGCACCGGGCGCGTGCACGTAGCCGTCGATCCCGGTCGATGTCCGCGGATCGTATTGGCCCCAAACCGCCCCGGCGACGACGCCGGCATAGAAGCCGTTCCAATTGTATTGGCTCGAGGCCCAGACGGGCATTGATGCGGGCGCGACATCGCCCGCGTTGGCGGAGCCCGCGTGCAACAACGCCACCGTTGCGGCGCTGCACAGCAGATATTTCCTCACACGCAGGCCCCCGCACCCAATTGGCCACGCCAAGGCCGCAACCTTAGCGAGCGACTTTCGCCGGTCAATCGGAAAAATGAAGCAGCCAGCGAATTTTCGCCGCAGTGGCCGTTCGGTCACTCTGGCGCACTGGCGATGGCGTGAAAGAACGAGCCGGTGACAAAACCTCTGCGGCCGCCGCTCCGTCCCAGCGTGCGGCCTTCGGCGTCAAAGATTTCCGTCAGGCAGTCGTTGTCGCCGGCGCGGTCGAGCGTGGCGTAATGAAATTCGTGGCCGCGCAGCATCGCGCCGGCGCGGCCGAGCATGCAATCCGAGAGCAGCCGCGCCGAACGATAACCGAGCTGCAGCTTGCGCTTGGCGAAGCTCGTGGAATGGCCGAGCAGGCCGGTCATGGCGTGAACGCG
>JASHWN010000142.1 GCA_030044035.1 Xanthobacteraceae bacterium | reverse complement strand
CGGCACGCCGGTCGTAGTGGCGGAAGCCGCGGGCGCGGCCGAAACGCCGACGCCGTTGAGCGCCGTCGCTTCGACACGCGCGCCGAGCCGCTCCGCGCCACCGGAAGAAGCAAAGTCGATCTGATTGAGTAACGTCGCTGTCGCGCCGCCGGGTGCCTGCGCTTGGTCAGGCGTCTGCTGCGCGCTCGTCGTGGACGTAGAGGAGTTGCCCGCCATTGCGTCCAATGTGGCGGACGTCGAATTGTCCGGTTCGCCGGGGTCAGCTGTGGAGGCTGAAGCCGCGGGGTCAGTGTTGCTGTCTTGAGCCGGCGTATTTTGGCCGGTCGAAGCAGCCGCCGGAATTGCTTTGGCCCGACCTTTGACGGCGTCGGCGATGATCGGTCCGGCTTTCGCCACCGGCAACGCAGCGTCGGTAGCCGCGTTACCGATCGCGGCCGCGACCGGCTGCGCCGCATCGAGCGATGGAAGCTGCACTTGCTGCGCGGTCAAGGAGGCACTCGCCGGGTCTGCCGCGCCGTTGTTTTGGCTGTTTTGGTCGTCCTTGCCGCCCGGCGTCTTGGTCGCGGCGGGCGTCACGCCGTTTGCGGGACCAAGGCCGTTGGCATTGACGGCGGCGTCCAATGCAGCGGCGACTGCCGCGCTGCTCGCCGGATCGGTGCCGCTGTCGGCCGCAGAGGCGGGCGTCGCGGTTGCGGCCGGCGCCGGGCTGTTAGCGGCCGCATCCGCATTCGTAGCGTTTGCCGCATTCGCCGCATTGCCATCGCGGGTCGGGGCGCTCGCCGGCGCCGTCTTCGCAAACCCATTCGCAACCGTTGCGCCTGAACTGCGGCCGGTAAGCTTTTGACCGTGGGCGCTTTGGACCAGCGTCCCATTTGGCGGTGCGCCGGCGCCCGGCGTGCCAGTGCCTGGCATGGCATTGTCGGCCGACGGTGCGGGCGCGGATGCTCCGGGGTTGGCACTTTGAACCGGCGTCCCCCTAGGCGGCGCGGCAGTGCCCGGCGTGGCACTGCCGGTCGACGATGCAGGCGCGGATGTCCCATTATTGGCCGAGGTTGCGGACGCCGAATTGGCGATTTGTGGCGTGGACCCAGTGCCGGCCGGCGGAGGCTGTTGATTGGCCGGCGCAGCCGGTGCTGCCGCAGCGGTGCCGCCGTCCGGCGTCGGGGGCGAGAGTGCCGAGGCGGCGTCCAGCAGCGCCGCAAACGGCTGGGTGTCCGCCTGCGCGGTAGACAAAAGCGGCCGCTGCGGCATCCCGCGCGACAGCGCAACGCCGACATCGGACGAAATACTGGCTGCACTCGGCACCGCGCGACTCCCGAGACCCACGATCGCTTGCGCTTTGGCTTGCAACCGGCGGGCCAGCTGGGTGTCTAGAAAAATCATTATTTTTCAGTCGCTTAACGGACGCGAGCAAAAGCCAGGACGGGCACCTCTCTGCCGCAGCCGGCAAATTCTGCCGTGCGTCGGTTCGGAAAGCTGCGTTCGGCGGGCCGGCCGATAGCGCAATGTGGCCGCCGCACTTATAGTAAGGGCGGGTAACGGCGGGTCTGGTCGCCGCCCGAAATGCAGTCAGGAGCAACGCCGCGCCGCCATGCGCAACAGCCTCGACATCGAGGGTCGGCCGTCGGAGACGCGGGTCGTCGTCGCCATGTCGGGCGGCGTCGATTCCTCGGTCACCGCGGCGCTGCTTGCCGAGGCCGGCTTTGACGTGGTCGGCATCACGCTGCAGCTTTACGACCACGGCGCCGCCACCCATCGCAAGGGCGCTTGCTGCGCCGGCCGCGACATTCACGATGCCCGCGCGGTCGCCGAGCGCGTCGGCATTCCGCATTACGTGCTCGACTATGAAAGCCGCTTCAAGGAAGCGGTGATCGACCGCTTCGCCGAGAGCTACGTCGCCGGCGAGACCCCGGTGCCGTGCGTGGAGTGCAATCAGTCGATCAAGTTTCACGACCTGCTCGACACCGCGCGCGAGCTGGGCGCCAAGATTTTGGCGACCGGCCATTACGTGGCGTCGCGGGCGCTGCCCGGCGGCGGCCGCGCGCTGTTTCGCGCGCGCGAGGCGGAGCGCGACCAGAGCTACTTTTTGTTCGCCACCACGCGCGCGCAACTCGACTTGCTGCGCTTTCCGCTCGGCGACCGCAGCAAGGCCGAGACCCGCGAACTGGCGCGGCGCTTCGGCCTCGCCGTCGCCGACAAGCAGGACAGCCAGGACATCTGCTTCGTGCCGACCGGTCATTACGCGCAGGTGATGGAGCGGCTGCGCCCGGGCGCCGCCGGGCCGGGCGACATCGTCGATCTCGACGGCCGCGTGCTCGGCCGCCACGACGGCATTATTCACTTCACCGTCGGCCAGCGCCGCGGGCTCGGCATCGCCGCCGGCACGCCGCTTTACGTGGTGCGCCTTGACGCCGCGTCCCGCCGCGTCGTGGTCGGTCCGCGCGAGGCGCTGCGCACGAGCCGCATCCGGCTGCGCGACGTCAATTGGCTCGGCGATGGTTCGATCGACGCGGCGTCGGAAGGCCGCCGCGAGGTCTTCGTCAAGGTCCGCTCGACGCGGCCGCCGCAGCCGGCTTGGCTCTGTCGCGGCGAAAGCGGAGGCATCGAAGTCGAGCTGATCGCCAGCGAAGACGGCGTCTCGCCCGGTCAGGCTTGCGCGTTCTACGATGCGGCCGAAGGTCAGGCGCGCGTGCTCGGCGGCGGCTTCATCGCCAGCACCGTCGCGGCGGCGGGCGTCGCCCGCGCCGGCGCCGCCATGGCGATCGCGCGCTGACGCCGCCGGCCGGGCATGCCTGTGCGCCAGTTGCACCGCGGATCGCAATAACGACCCGATGGGCACGGCGTTCGACCAAGCGACGATCGCGAAGGCCTATGCGCGCTGGGCGCCGATCTACGATCTCGTGTTCGGCGCGGTGTTCGAGCGCGGCCGCAAGGCCGCGGTCGCGGCGGCCGAGCGCATCGGCGGCCGCATCCTCGAAGTCGGCGTCGGCACCGGCCTGTCGTTGCCGGACTACGCCTGGACCAATCGCATCGTCGGCGTCGACCTTTCGGCGCCGATGCTGCGCAAGGCCAGGGCGCGGACCAAAGAGCACCGGCTGACCAACGTCGACGGCCTTGCGGTGATGGACGCGCGTCGGCTCGCCTTCCAGGATTGCACGTTCGACGTCGTCGTCGCGCAATATGTCATCACCGCCGTGCCGGAGCCGGAGGCGACGCTGGACGAGTTCGCCCGCGTGCTCAAACCCGGCGGCGAGATCATTTTGGTCAACCATCTGGGCGCCGAAGCCGGCCCGCGCGCCGCGTTCGAGCGCGCATTCGCGCCGTTGGCGCGCCGGCTCGGCTGGCAGCCGGAATTCCGCTTCGATCGGCTCGCCCGCTGGGCGGCGCGGCACGACGGCGTGCGTTTTGTCGAGCGCCGCGCCATGCCGCCGCTCGGCCATTTCTCGCTGATCCGCTTCGCGCGGCTGGGCGGCGTTGTTTAACCCGGCGCTGGGTGGAGAAAGTCGTGCAGGTGTCGCAGCACGTGGTGATTGGCCAAAATCTGCCTCGTCATATCCAGCCCTAGCGAGCGATAGCTCTCGAATTGCGATTCCGTAAAAAACTGATCCAGCGTCGTTTCGTGCGGAAACGTCTTGCTCGTCATCGCGTAACTTCGGATTCCAGCGGCCTCATTCGTGCCGTGGTAGGCCGGCTTGATATAGAGGACGCAGCCGTCGCGGCAGCCGGGCTGGGCGCCGGCTTTGCCGTCGGCGGCCACATAGTGGATGGTGCCGAGCGCGTGATAGGGAACGCCTTTCTTCCCCGCGGCCTTGATGATGTCCGGGTCCGGACGGTTGTGGAGCTTGTCGAGCCCCTCGAACGTGATCCGGATTCCGAGATCGATAAAGATTTTACGCACCGCGTTGCCGAGATCATCGAAAGCGAACTTGGCATCGCAGCCGGCATCGATCACTACAATGAACCGGCAACGCCGGCGCACCATTTCGTAAAGACCGAGGTTTTCGAAGTGGCCGCCATCGGACAAATACACGTACGGGCTGTCGTCGGTAGTTTGGCCGAGCGCTTCGAATAGCAGCGGCAGTGCCGAAAATCGCGGCCCCTCGCGACGGTAGGCTTTATGTTTGTTGCCGGCTTCGCCAGGATTGCCCAGCCACCAGCCGAGCCGCACGTTGAAAAAGGTCAGCAAGATCGAAAGCGAGGGCGAAGACGCATAGCCCATGTTCGGACTGGCCGCGGCCCCGGAGATCGCCATGGCGGTGCCGAGCGCAACGCCCTGCTGATCTTTGACCGTAACGGTGAGGCTGTCGCCGTAGTCCTTGCTGGGCCGGAAGCCCAAATTGGCGCTGCCGCAATGCTTCGGAGTGACCGTGAACGATTCGGCTTTGCGCTCCTGCCATGCCAGGCGTTTGGTTGAGACCAAATTCAGCGTGATGTTGATGACGTGAAATAGGCAATTGACGTCGGCCTTGCCGCCGCTCTTCGGCGGCCACAATTTCCACATGCGGGGATTGTCGTGGCTGTCCAGACCGGTGAACAGATCGGGCATCCGGTCCTGCCGCGACGCGCCGAGATAGCCGCGGATCAGCCGGTTGCGGTACAGCGCATGCAATGAAAAGCGATTGATGTTGACGTAGAACGACGCAACGATGGCAACAACGCCCGATGCGATCAACCCGCCTACCAGACCAAGCCAATCCGAGATAGACAGCGCAGTAGGAGCGAGCAATAGATTGACCAGCGAATCGCCGAGGAGCAGCCGGTCTAGTCCGATCGACAACGCCACGATCAGCACGGCGACGAAGACCGGCCCGGCGACCGCCAGGATGATATTGGAAATTTTAGCCGATAACTTTGTCTGATCGGCACCGGCGGGTTTGGCCGGAGTGAGCGAACTACTGCCAAGCAAGGCCGTGACAATGCCTGACACGCCGCCAGCGGCGGCAGTCCAACTTCTAATCCGGGTGGTGGCCGCCTCTAACACGACGGCCTGATCGACGGCGAACACCAACAGCGCCAAGATCGCCCAACCGATCGCGAAGGCGGACAGCCATCCCGCAGCACGGCCCAGCCATTCGCGGTCGGAATCGGACAGCGGCTCATAGCTGACGAATCCTCCGAA
>JASHWN010000141.1 GCA_030044035.1 Xanthobacteraceae bacterium | reverse complement strand
CGGCCGATCTCCGCCACGTTCGATCGCGAGCAGCGCGCCACCCATGGGCTCGCCTGGCTCGCCACTTACGTCGAGGCGATCCGCCAGCTCGCCGCCTATGCGCAACGCCTCGCCGAGGCCGGCCGTCTCGGCGAGACCGAGGAGCTTCTGGTGCGCATCGGCACCGGCGAATATTTGGCGCAAATTTTCGGCGGCATTCCGATGAGCCAGGGCGAGATCGTGCGTCCGTCCGATCTCGGCCTGGCGGCGACCGCCGTTGCGGCGCGCATGTCGGGAGCGGTCGAGCACCTGATCGCCGGCGGCAACACGGCGCCGCGGCGCGCGCGGCTCGCCGAGCTGATGCGTCAAAGCCAAGACATCACGGTCGGCGCCTGCGGCCTCGACGAGACGCTCGATGCGATCCGCGACGAGATACGCCGCTTCGCCGACGACAAAGTCGCGCCGCAGGCGCAGCAATGGCATTTGCGCAACGATTACATCCCGCTCGACGTCATCGCGCAAATGTCCGAGCTCGGCGTGTTCAGCCTCACCATCCCCGAGGATTTTGGCGGCATGGGGCTTGGCAAGGAGTCGATGTGCGTGGTCTCCGAAGAACTGTCGCGCGGCTATATCGGCGTCGGCAGCCTCGGCACCCGCTCGGAAATCGCCGCCGAGCTCATTCTCGGCAGCGGCACCTTGGAGCAGAAACGCCAATGGCTGCCGAAAATCGCTTCCGGCGAGGTGCTGCCGACCGCGGTGTTCACCGAGCCGGACACCGGATCCGATCTCGCCGCGCTGAAGACCCGCGCGGTGCGCGACCGCGACGCCTATAAGATCCACGGCAACAAAACCTGGATCACGCACCCGGTGCGCGCCGACTTGATGACGCTCCTCGCTCGCACCAATCCGGCGGAGAGCGGCTATCGCGGCCTTTCGATGTTCTTGGCCGAAAAGCCGCGCGGCAGCGACGACGATCCATTTCCGGTGCCGGGAATGTCGGGCACCGAGATCGAGGTGCTCGGCTACCGCGGCATGAAGGAATACGAGATCGCGTTCGACGGCTTCACCGTGAAAGCTGAGAATCTACTCGGCGGCGTCGAGGGCCTCGGCTTCAAGCAGTTGATGGCGACGTTCGAAGCAGCGCGCATCCAGACTGCGGCACGCGCCGTCGGCGTAGCGCAAGCCGCGCTGGACGGGGGACTCACCTATGCGACCACGCGCCGGCAGTTCGGCAAGCCGATCGCCGATTTTCCGCGCGTTGCCGACAAGCTCGCCATGACGGCGGTCGAGATCATGATCGCGCGCCAGCTCACCTATCACGCGGCGCGGCAGAAGGATTCCGGCCGGCGCTGCGACCTCGAAGCCGGCATGGCCAAGCTGCTCGCCGCCCGCGTCGCCTGGGCCGCCGCCGACAATTGCGTGCAGATTCACGGCGGCAACGGCTTTGCGCTCGAATTTGCCGCTTCGCGGCTGCTCTGCGACGCCCGCATCCTCAACATTTTCGAAGGCGCCGCCGAAATCCAGGCCCAGGTGATCGCGCGGCGGCTCTTGGACGGGACGAACTGAAAGACGCCAACATCGCGACAGCACGCGATTAGGCAGGTCTAATACCAAGCGCAATTAATGTTGACCGTCATCCTGAGGTGGCCGCGAAGCGGCCCTCGAAGGATACGGCCGAGGACTCACGGGCCGTCGCCCTTCGAGGCTCGCTTCGCTCGCACCTCAGGGTGACGGATATGAGTCAGCAATAAGAGCCGTTGATATAACCTTCACTTGCCGATGGCCGCAGAAAACACCTCGGCAGCGGCCTTTAAACGCGGCAATTCGTCGACCACAACGTTCCAAATAATCCGGTCTGAAAGGCCGCTGTATTCGTGGCGGAGGACATTGCCAATACCGCGCCTCGTGACCAGGGAATCTCCGGTCTTGTGCCGGTGAGATCATCGGGAATCGCACGGCTTGCTTCCGATATGATTTCGATTGCGCGCTGAACCAGCCATCTGAGCTGCCAGCTTGCTTCGAATTCAGCAAAGTTCTTTCCGCGGGTAATCTCTTCCACGCGGGCTATCGCCTCCAATATGTCGTGTATGGCGTGGTCGACCTTACGTGACATCAGAAGACACGAATCGCCGACTGCTCGATGACATCCCTCAGCATCGGATGCAGGCCGTCTCGCGTCGTGATGTCGACGTTGACACCGAGTTCCGTTTCCAAAAATTGCTTGATGCCGACGAGATCAAAGGCGTTGAAGCGGCTGCTCGGACCGTAATCAATGAAGAGATCGAGATCGCTTTCCCGCACGGCCTGATCCTGCGCTATCGAGCCAAACAGGTACAGCGAGGTCGCGCCCATGGCCTTGATGGCGTCGGCCCGGCGTTTCAGCTTGTCGATGGCCTCAATTCGATTCATCAGGGCCATTCTAGCGCCCAGGACAGATTGCTCGAAGCGAAATCGGAAACGATTGGCCGCGAACACCACCGCCGGATTTTGCGCTCAAACTTGGCGCCGGCGCGTCGCCGCACCCTCTTTTCCACTTTCCTTCATGCCGCGCCCGGCGGCTCCTTGAGCAGGAGCCCGACATTTCCCGACAGGATGCGCTCCCCGTCGGCGCCGAGCGCGCCGATGTCGCGCACGAAGTCGCGGACCACTTCGCGCTTGCGGATTTCCTGCGGATAGTCGGTGGCGAACACGATGCGCGCGGCCGGGATTTCGCTTAAACCCGCCTTAACCGCGCCGATGCCGCCGGCAAAGCCCGCGGTGTCGAACACCAGATTGTTGCGGATGTAATAGTCGAAATCGTTCTTGGCCTTGGCGCCGTGGCGCGCATTGCCGGCGGTGCCCCAAAACTCCTTGTCCTGGAACGAGCGGATGCGGGCGAGCATGCCGGCGATGCCGCCGGACAGATGCGCCATGTGCACGGTCAGGGCCGGGTGGCGGTCGAACAGGCCGGAATTGATCAAGCGGATGGTCGCCATGATCAGCGAGAACTCGCGGCCGACGCCGCGCGCGGTGTCGTAGGCGTCGAAAGCTTGCGCCTGGTTGAGCTTGAGCGCCGGGTGCACGAACACGAACAGGCCGAGCTTTTCCACTTCGTTCCAGAACGGCTCCATGGCCGGATCGTCGATCCACTTGCCGTCGAACTCCGAGGTGATGGTGACGCCCTGGAAGCCGAGCTCGTGCCGGCAGCGCGCCAGCTCCGCAAACGCGGCGGCGCCGCCGAGCGGATGCGCATGTGCCGCGCCGATGAAGCGGCCCGGATAATCGCGCTCGGCCTTCTTGGCGCAATCGTTGATGAAGCGGGAGGTCTCGAGGTCCGCGCACATGCCGGCGGCGCTGGTCAGCCAAGCGGCGTCGATGCCGGCCACGTCCATCATGCGCACGTGCTCGTCGAGATCATAGAGCAGCGCATGCACGGTGTAGCTCGGCGCCCCGAGCGCGTCGTAGTGCAGGATCAGGCGGTCGCCCGGATCCTGCTTGATCAGCTCGCGCGGGGTGAAATGGTGCTGAAAATCGACGATCATCCTCGGCGTCCTTTCCGGTGCGGCCCCGTTGTAGCCCGGATTGCGTGAAGCGCAATCCGGGGGCGCGCGTGCCTTTCCGAACACCCCGGATTTCGCTTACGCGAAATCCGGGCTACAGTCCGGCATGGCAGATTTCATGTCGCACTATGCGGTTCCGGTGGCGATCGGCGCGGTTGCCGTGGTGCTGCTGCTCGGCCTCATCAACATGATGCGCGGCGGCAGCGGCAATACCTCGCAGAAGCTGATGCGGCTGCGGGTGCTTTTGCAGTTCATCGCCATCGTCGTGATCATGTTCACGGTGTGGATCATGTCGAAATGAGCCGGCGACGCTGATCATGGTGGCCCTCAACAAAATCTACACCCGCACCGGCGACGACGGCACCACCGCGCTCGGCACCGGCGAACGGCGCAAGAAATATGACTTGCGCATTGCCGCCTACGGCACGCTCGACGAGCTCAATGCCGCGCTCGGGCTGGTCCGCCTGCACACGCGCGACGACGCCACTCTCGATGCCGCGCTGGCGCGCATCCAGAACGATCTGTTCGACGCCGGCGCCGACCTCACCACGCCCGGCAAGGGCAAGGGGCCGGGCGGCGCGCGCCTGACCGTGACCGACCATCAGGTGGCCTGGCTCGAAAGCGAGATCGACCGGCTCACTGCCGAACTCAATCCGCTGCGCTCGTTCGTGCTGCCCGGCGGCAGCGCCGCCGCGGCCTATCTGCATCTCGCGCGCACCATATGCCGGCGCGGCGAGCGGCTCATCGCCGAACTGGCCGACCAACCGGGCGAGAGCGTGACGCCCGAAGTCCTGAAATACGTCAACCGGCTTTCGGATTTCCTGTTCGTCGCGGCACGCCATGCCAACCACAAGGGCTCAGGCGACGTGCTCTGGGTTCCGGGCCGCAATCGCTGAGCACGCGTAAGGGGGCACGCCAATGGTTTTCACGCCGCTGTGGGATCACAACCCGCTCAAATGGCCGACGCCGCCCTACGTGATGTGGGGATTGGTCCTGATCAATTTCGCCGTGTTCTTCTACCAGGTCGGCACCGGGCAGCTCGATCAGGCCGATCGCTTCGCCGGTCTCGTTCCGGTCGCGCTTTGGGGCGGTGGCATTCCGGGTGCGCTACCGGCGCCGCTCACGCTCGTCACCTCGATGTTCCTGCACGGCAATTTCATGCACGTGTTCGGCAACATGCTGTTTCTGTTCGTATTCGGCGACGACATCGAAGAGGTGCTGGGACACTGGCGCTTTCTCGGCTTTTATCTCGCCTGCGGCGTCTGCGCCGGCTTGGCGTTCGTATTGAGCGACCCCAGCTCGACCACGGTGCTGATCGGCGCCTCGGGTGCGGTCGCTGGCGTCATTGCCGCCTATCTGTTGTTCCGGCCGTGCGCCAAGGTAACCTGCCTGCTCGGCCTCATTCCGCTGCGCATCCGCGCCTATTGGGTGATCGGCAGCTGGGCGCTCTGGCAGGTGATCGAAGCGTCGATCCGGCAGCAGGACGGCGTCGCCTATTGGGCCCATGTCGGCGGTCTCGTCACCGGCGCGGTTCTGTTCGCGGTGATGCGTCCGGCCGGAGTGAAGCTGTTCGACTGCGTGCACTCGGAACCCGCCATCGTCGCCGGCCATTTCGACCCGCTGTGAGCCGCGTTGACTCGCCGCCATTGCGGCCATTAGGTTTCCCGCACCGCAGCATCGGCCGCCCGACCAACAGCGACGAACCAAGCCGGAAAAGCAAAGCAAAGCGCGATGAAAATCCTCGTGCCCGTCAAACGGGCGATCGACAAGGACGTGAAGATCCGCGTCAAGGCCGACGGCTCGGGCGTCGAGCTCGGCAACGTCAAAATGTCGATGAACCCGTTCGACGAGATCGCGGTCGAGGAGGCGCTGCGCATCAAGGAGGCCGGCAAAGCCAGCGAAATCATCGCCGTCTCGATCGGTCCGCAGCAGGCCGCCGAAACCATTCGCACCGCGCTCGCCATGGGCGCCGACCGCGGCATCCTGGTCAAGGCCGACGGCGCGGTCGAGCCGCTGGCGGTGGCGAAGATTCTCAAGGCCATTGCACTCGCCGAGGCGCCCGGCCTCGTCATCATGGGCAAGCAGGCGATCGACGACGACTGCAATCAGACCGGCCAGATGCTGGCGGCGCTGCTCGGTTGGCCGCAAGGCACCTTCGCCTCCAAGGTGGTGCTCGACGGCGATGCGGTCACGGTCACCCGCGAGGTTGACGGCGGGTTGCAGACCGTGAAGCTGAAAACGCCGGCGATCGTCACCACCGATTTGCGGCTCAACGAGCCACGCTACGCCTCGCTGCCCAACATCATGAAGGCCAAGAAAAAGCCGATCGACGACAAGACCGCAGCCGATTACGGCGTCGACATCGCGCCGCGGCTGGAAACGATCAAGACCGCCGAGCCGCCGGCGCGCAAGGCCGGCGTCAAGGTCAGGAGCGTCGCCGAGCTGATCGACAAGCTCAGGAACGAAGCCGGGGCGATCTGATGAAATCGGCACGCTCACCTGAACCGCTCATTCCCGCGCAAGCGGGAATCCGGTCTGGGTCCCCGCTTTCGCGGGGACGAGCGGATGGCGAAAGCGAATAGAACATATGCCCACGCTGCTGATCGCCGAGCACGACAACAAAGCGCTCAAGGACGCGACCAACAAAGCGCTCACCGCCGCCAAGGCGATCGGCGCCGACGTGCACATCCTGGTTGCCGGCCAGGGCTGCAAGGCCGTCGCCGACGCCGCTGCGAAGCTCGACGGCGTCAAAAAGCTGCTGCTCGCTGACGCGCCCGCCTACGAGCACATGCTGGCGGAGCCGATGGCGGCGCTGATCGTGTCGCTCTCCGGCGCTTACGAGACCATCGCCGCCGCGGCGACCACGTCGGGCAAGAATTTCATGCCGCGGGTGGCGGCGCTGCTCGACGTCATGCAGATTTCCGACGTCATCAAGATCGATGCCCCCGACACGTTCGAGCGGCCGATCTATGCCGGCAACGCCATCCAGACCG
>JASHWN010000140.1 GCA_030044035.1 Xanthobacteraceae bacterium | reverse complement strand
CGTCTGGTCGTGCAGGATCGCGGCGGCCGTGTAGTGCGCCGAAAGCAGCGCTTCGAACTTGGCCTTATAGGTGCCGAAACCGCCATGCATCCTGAACGCGCCCTCCGAGAGCCCGATACGGACCTTGCGCACCTTGGCGAAATCGACCGGCTGCCGGCCGATGAGATCGAACAGCGCCGTCACCATGCCCTGGATCAGCGACGCCGAAGGCCACAGCCGCAGGGCGATTTGCTCGAGCTCCCAGCGCTCGCCGAGCTGCGCGAGCGCCGCGTCCGGTTTGCCGCCTTCCGCGTAGGCGTTGTACAGGCCGCCATCCTTGGCGGTGAGAAATTCGCGCGTGGCGACGAAGTGCTGCTGCGCCAATAGCCCCGCCAACAGCCCCGACAGGGCGCCTCGGCATTGATGGAATTTCACCGTGGGTGTGCCCCATGCGGCAAACGTGCCGGCCGCCTGGCTGCCGGCAAGCCCGAAGGCGCGCGCCATGGTGTCGGCGTCGAAGCCGAGCAGCGATCCGACCGCGGCCGCCGCGCCGAACGGGCCGATCACACCCGGCCCGTGCCAGCCGCGGGCGCGGAATTTTGGATAATCGAGGCCGAGCCCGACCCGCGTCGTCACCTCGCAGCCGGCCGCAATGGCGGTGAGCAGCGCGCGGCCCGACAGGCCGTCGCGCTCGGCAATGGCCAGCGCCGGCGGCACCACTTCGGGCGTGACATGGGTGAGCGTGGCGCGATGCACGTCGCACATGGTGACGGCGGTCACCAGATAGGCGTTGAGCACGGTGGCGCCGACTAGCGACAGCGGCGCGCCGCCGATCACGCTTGCCTCGTGGGATTGCGCCATCGCCCCGGCGAGCGCCGCCACCTGGCCGGTTTCTTCGCCAAGCCGGCCGGCGACCGCACAAGCCAGCGCGTCCAGCAGCAGATTTTTGCCGTGATCGCGCACCCGCTGCGGGATGTCGTCGTAGCGCAGCCCGGCGGCAAACGTCGCCAGTCCTTGGGTTGCTTCCGGCACCGCGATCTCCGCTGCCATCTGTTTTCTCCCTGCACTTGGCGCAAACCCTAGCCAAACGCCGCCGGCGCTGGCAACGCCGTTGCGGTGAACCATGGCGCGATGTTGCCTCGGCGCGCTCTTGTGGCGACCCTGCCCAAACGCCTAAAAGCGTGCGCCCGCTCGGCCCGCCGAGCGGGCCGAAGAAATGGCGCGCCAAGGAGACCCCGCATGCGGCCAAGCCGCCGTCAGCCCGACGAGTTACGCCCCGTGTCGCTCGAACGCGGCGTGGTGAAATTCGCCGAAGGCTCCTGCTTCGTGAAATTCGGCGACACCCACGTGCTGGTCACCGCGACGCTCGAGGACCGCCTGCCGCCTTGGCTCAAGGGTCAGGGGCGCGGCTGGATCACCGCCGAATACGGCATGCTGCCGCGCGCCACCCTGGAGCGGACGCGCCGCGAAGCCTCCTCCGGCAAGCAGACCGGCCGCACCGTGGAAATCCAGCGGCTGATCGGCCGCAGCCTGCGCTCGGTGGTCGATCTCAAGGCGCTCGGCGAGCGCCAGATCACGCTCGACTGCGACGTCATCCAGGCCGATGGCGGCACCCGCACCGCCTCGATCACCGGCGCCTGGATCGCGCTCTACGACTGCCTCGCCTGGATGAAGGCGCGGCAGATGGTCGAAATGGAAGTGCTGCGCGACCATGTCGCGGCGATCTCCTGCGGCGTGTGCGGCGGGGTGGCCGTGCTCGATCTCGATTACGCCGAGGATTCGCAAGCCGAAACCGACGCCAATTTCGTCCTCACCGGATCGGGCAACATCGTCGAAGTGCAAGCCACCGCCGAAAAGATTCCGTTCTCCGAGGAGCAGCTGACCACGCTGCTCGCGCTGGCCCGCAAGGGCGTGACGAAACTGATCGACCTGCAGAAGATGGCGGTGATGTGAGCGGAGATTTGACGGCGGACGGACGACAGGTGAACCACGCTACGACGCCGAGAACGCATCGTAAGCTCTGTCGATCGTCCTCCGACATCTGTCGCCTGGTGATCGCGACCCACAACCCCGGCAAGCTCGCCGAAATGCGCGAGCTGCTTGCGCCCTACGGGATCGACGCCATCTCAGCGGGCGAATTGGGCCTGCCCGAACCGGAAGAGGCCGGAATGACGTTCCGCGACAATGCGCGCATCAAGGCGGAGGCGGCGGCGAGAGCCAGCGGCCTGCCGGCCTTTGCGGACGATTCCGGTTTGGCCGTCGATGCGCTCGGCGGCGCGCCGGGAATTCATTCGGCGCGCTGGGCCGGCCCGGACAAGAATTTCGCCCGCGCCATGCAGTCGATCGACCAAAAGCTGTGCGAGCGCGGCGCGCTCGCGCCGGAGCAGCGCCGCGCGCGGTTCGTCTCGGCGCTGTGCGTGGCCTGGCCGGACGGCCATGTCGAAGATTTCGAGGGCCGCATTGACGGCACGCTGGTCTGGCCGCCGCGCGGCGGCAAAGGATTTGGCTACGATCCGATGTTTCTGCCCGACGGCTACACGCGCACGTTCGGCGAAATGGACAGCGACGAAAAGCACGGCCTGCCGCCGCGCGGCACCGGCTTGTCGCACCGCGCCCGCGCCTTTCTCAAACTTGCGGAGGCGTGCCTTGAGCGGCGCTGAGGGCGAACAATTCGGCGTCTACATCCATTGGCCGTTCTGCCTGTCGAAATGTCCGTATTGCGACTTCAACAGCCACGTGCGTCACGCCGGCGTCGACGAGGCGCGGTTCGCCCGCGCCTTCGCGGCTGAGATTGCCGCGACCGCCGCGCGCGTGCCAGGACGCACCGTGTCGTCGATCTTCTTTGGCGGCGGCACGCCGTCGCTGATGCAACCGGCGACGATTGCGGCCGTGCTCGACGCTGTCGCAGAGCACTGGAGCATCGCGCCTGCTGCCGAAGTGACCCTCGAAGCCAATCCGACCAGCGTCGAGGCCACGCGCTTTCGCGGTTACCGCACTGCCGGCGTCAATCGCGTGTCGCTCGGCGTGCAGGCGCTCGACGATCGGGCGCTGGCCGAGCTCGGGCGGCTGCATTCGGCACGCGAGGCGCTCGATGCGGTCGGCGTGGCGCGCGCGGTTTTCAACCGCTATTCGTTTGATCTGATCTACGCGCGTCCAGAACAAACGCCGCAGCAATGGGCGAACGAGCTCAAGCAGGCGCTCGCCGAAGCCGGCGAGCATGTCTCGCTCTATCAGCTGACCATCGAGCCGGACACGCCGTTCGCCGCGTTGCATGCAGCCGGCAAGCTTAAAACGCCCGACGAGGACACGGCGCGCGCGCTTTACGACACGACGCAGGAGATTTGCGCCGCGCACGGCCTGCCGGCTTATGAAATCTCCAACCACGCGCGGCCCGGCAGCGAATGCCGGCACAATCTGATTTATTGGCGCGCCCACGAATATGCCGGCATTGGACCCGGCGCCCACGGCCGTCTCGACATCGACGGCGCGCGCCATGCCACCGCGACCGAAAAGCGTCCCGAGAGCTGGCTCATGCGGGTCGAGGCGAGCGGCCACGGCCTTGTCAGCGACGAGGTGCTGACGCGCGAGGAAAGATGCGACGAGTTTTTGCTCATGGGGCTGCGGCTCGCCGAGGGCATCGATCTTGAGCGCTACGCCGAACTTGCCGGCCGCGCGCTCGATCCGCAGCGTATCGCGGCTTTGCGCGAGCACGGCCTGATCGAAACCACCGCAGCGGGACGCTTGCGCGTCACATTGCCCGGCTTCCCAATCCTCGATGCGGTCGTTGCCGATCTGGCGGCGTAGCTTTTCAAATATTTGTGCAACTGCACCGAGTGCCGTCCTTGCAGGCACTGGGGAGTTATGCAACCGTAGAGCAAAAATCCGGCCAAAATCGCCAATCAGCCTGACGCCTAGTCGTAGTCATGCCCTCCTGAGGGGCGTCCACTCGTGGCAACTGATAATAAGCCAGGGAGATTTTGCATGATGCCGCCGCTGCCAAAGTTTTCCTGCCCTGTCCATATCATGGGTGACCGGTGCTACTGGAGGTATCGTTATCAATACGCCACGACGTCGAACCCCACGGCGGATATGTCTCCTTATGCCATCATCTGCCCGCAACACCCCAACGCCGACGACTGCGTCAAGACAGCCATCAAATACGCCGCCGAGAACCACTGCGCCATTGCTATACGCACCGGTGGCCACGCCTACTCCGGCACCTCTTCGACCGACAGCAACAACATCCAGCTTGATCTGAGCAACGCGTATAAGGATTGGACCTACGACGAGCAGAGCGGCCTGCTGCGCGTGGGGCTGAGCTTTTCGCTGCTGGAGTTCAACACGAAGCTGCACGAAGCGGGCCTGTTTATGCCGACCGGCCAATGCTACAACGTCCATGTCGGCGGTCACGTGCAGACGGGCGGTTACGGCCAACTGTGCCGCGCTTTCGGTCTCTTCAGCGACCACATCGTATCTTTCGAAGTATTGCTTGCGGACTGCACGAAGAGGACAGTCTGCGTAGATAGCGAGCTGCAAGCAGACAAAGACCTCGTCTTTGCGTTTCTCGGCGGCGGCCCTGGCAACTACGGCATCATGACCCATGTCACGATCCGGCCGCTGAAGGACTCGGGCCATAAGTACTCGCGCGCCTACAAGAAGGTCATTCCGTACGATCCAAAGTACGAGCACGACGTTCTGGTGCAGCTTTTCGACCTCGTCCAGAAATGGGAAAGCGCGCCGGGCGACTATGATTTCTCTTTCACCGTGGGGTCAGGCGAGAACTGCTATCTTGCGAACCAGATTGGAGCCGCTTCGTACGACGACTTCATGGTCAGGTTTTTCGGCGGCATGATGGGCTCGTCGCCCTTCAACTTCCTCAGTGTCTACTTTCAATACTCAAACCACGATAATAAATCCGACACATACGACCCGTCGTGGTGCTTCAAGATCAAGGA
>JASHWN010000139.1 GCA_030044035.1 Xanthobacteraceae bacterium | reverse complement strand
CAAACCGGTGTTCTGCTCGATCATCAGCCAGGTGACGCCGAGCGAATCGAGCGTGATCAAGAAGGTCGCCTACGAGCCGCTGTTCCTGGCGCATCTGCGCGACGGGCTCGGCATCAAGGGCGTGACGCGCGTCGCCATGCACGAGCGGCTGACCAATTTGCGGCCGGTGATCTTCGTGCAGGTCGCGCACGGCACGCCGCGCACCGAAATCTGGCGCGCGCTGCATGGCGCGTCGTCGCTGATGTCGAATTGCGGCAAGATCGTCGTGGCGGTGAGCGACGACATCGATCCGGCGAGCGTTGACGCGGTGCTGTGGTCGCTCGCCTACCGCTCCAATCCGATCGAAGACGTCGAGCTGGTGCCGCATCGCGGCGGCGTGCAGGGCGCGCAATACGGCCCCGAAAAACAGGCCGATTCCAGCATGCTGATCGACGCCACGCGCAAGCGGCCGATGGCGCCGCTGGCGTTGCCGACCCGCGAGCACATGGAGCACGCCCGCGCGCTGTGGCAGCGCCTTAACCTGCACCCGCTGACTGTCAACGCGCCGTGGCACGGCTACGAGCTCGGCGACTGGACCGCGCGCTGGGAGACGTTTGCCCGCCGCGCCACGTCCGGCGACTGGGAGCTGTCCGGCCGCGAAACGGCCGCGCGCCAGCGCCGCGGCGTCATGCCGGAGACCTCGGTGCGCGCCGTGGAAAAGGAATAGGCGAAGCTGAAATCCATGCTCCCCGCTGGCGAAGATTTGGCACGGCGTTCCATGGATTTGTGCGGCGGTGGATGGAGCTTGCGAAATGCGCGCCTACGCCGGCCCCGAACGACGAACAGGTTGCGTAATCGCACCGGCGCCGCCTATCTATGCGGGCATGGACGCCGCCACCGCACCCTCCGCCACGCCGCCGCTCACCGCGGCTGCGGCCGCGCATCTGATCGACGCCCGGCTGACCGCGATCGCGCCGGTGGCGCGGGACACCAACGTCTATACGTTCCAGCGCGCCGACGGCGCGGCGCTGCCGGCCTATAGACCCGGCGCCCATATCGACCTGCATCTGCCGAACGGGCTCACTCGGCAATTTTCGCTGGTCGCGCCCAATGCCGATCCGCACAGCTACCTGGTCGGCGTCAAGCGCGACGAGAACAGCCGCGGCGGCTCGCGCTACATCATCGAGCAAATGAAAGTCGGCGACGCCATCAAGATCAGCGCGCCGCGCAACACCTTCCCGCTGGTCACCGACGCCGAGCATGTCGTGCTGTTCGCCGGCGGCATCGGCATCACGCCGATCTGGTGCATGGTGCAAGAACTCGCCGCGCTCGGCCGCTCGTTCAAGCTTTATTACGCCTGCCGCTCGCGCGCCGACATGGCGTTCGTCGACGAGCTGGAAAAGTTCGACGTCAAAGTCCGCCATCTGCATTTCGACGATGCGGCGGGCGGCGTGCTCGACATGGCGGCGGCGGTCGCCGAAATCCCGGCGAGCGCGCACCTTTATTGCTGCGGTCCCAATCCGATGCTCAAGGCGTTCGAGGCTGCCACCGCGGGTCGACCGCGCCATCTCATTCACGTCGAATATTTCACGCCGAAGGACGAGGCGGCAGCGGCCGGCGAAGCCAAGCTCGGCGGCTTCTGGGTCGAGCTGGCGCGTTCCGGCGAGGAATATTTCATTCCCGAAGGCAAGAAGATTCTCGAAGTGCTGTACGAGGCCGGCGTCGACGTCGACTATTCGTGCGAGCTCGGCATCTGCGGCGCCTGCGAGACCAAGGTCATCTCCGGCATCCCGGAGCACCACGATTCGGTGCTGTCCGAAGAGGAGCAGGCGACCAACGAGAAGGTCATGATCTGCTGCGCCGGCTGCAAGACCGAGCGGCTGGTGCTGGATATGTAGTGTCGGACGCCGTAGGATGGGTTGAGCGATAGCGAAACCCATCGAGCGGTGGGTTACGCCGCTGCGCGCCTAACCCACCCTACGGAACGAATATGGACACTGCCGTCAAAACACGCCCCGGCAAAAAATCCGCCGCCGTCAAAGAGCGTCAGGACCTGCGCGCCTGGATCGCGCAGCTGCGGGCGGCGGGCGAAGTGCAGGATATCGACGGCGCCGAGCGCGAGAAGGAGATCGGCGGCATCGTCGACATCTATCAGCGCAAGGTCGGCAACAAGGCGGTGCTGTTCGACGCGGTGCCGGGATTTCCCCGCGGCCACCGCATCCTCGCCAACATCCTCACCTCGGTGCGGCGCATCAACCTAACGCTCGGCCTGCCGGCCGACGGCAGCGCCATCGAGCTCGTGCACTACTGGCGCCGTTACATGAAGGAGGCGCGCGCGATAGCGCCTACCACCGTCAACAGCGGGCCGCTGCTCGACAACGTCTACACCGGCAACGACATCGACATTTTCAAGATCCCGGTGCCGCGCTGGCACGAGCACGACGGCGGCTACTACATCGGCACCGGCGACATGGTGATCATGCGCGATCCGGAAACCGGCTGGATCAATTACGGCGCCTATCGCATCCAGGCGCACGAGCGCAACGTCGCCACCGTGATGTGCTCGAAGGGCAAGCACGGCGACCTGATCAAGCGGCGCTATCACGAGCGCGGCGAGCCCTGCCCGATCGCGGTGGTCGCCGGCATGCATCCGGCTTTGTTCATGATCGCCGGCCTGGAAATCCCGTACGGCCGCAACGAATACGACGCCGCCGGCGGGTTGATCGGCGAGCCGGTCGAGGTCATCGCCGGGCCGCGCACCGGCCTGCCGATTCCGGCGCACGCCGAGATCGCCTTCGAAGGCTTCATCCATCCGGGCGACGAGCGCGACGAGGGTCCGCTCGGCGAGTGGACCGGCTATTACGCCGGCGGACTGAAGAAGGAGCCGGCGATCCGCATCGAGACCTTCATGCACCGCGACGATCCGATTTTGCTCGGCGCCATTCCGGGCATCCCGCCGGACGACGATTCGTTCTATCGCGGCACCTATCGGTCGGGCGCGGTGTGGAATCAGCTCGAAGCCGCCGGCGTGCCGGAAGTAAAGGGCGTGTGGGCGCATGCCGCCGGCGGCAGCCGGCTGTAGCTCACCGTCGCCATCAAGCAGCAATATCCCGGCCACGCCAAGCAGGCCGGGCTCATCGCCTCGCAATGCCATGCCGGCGCCTATGCCAACCGCTTCGTCGTCGTGGTCGACGACGACATCGATCCCGCCGACATGGACAAGGTGGTGTGGGCGATGTGCACGCGCTTCGATCCGCGCGAGGGCATGGAGACCTTGCGCGGCTGC
>JASHWN010000138.1 GCA_030044035.1 Xanthobacteraceae bacterium | reverse complement strand
CGCAAAGGCCGAGCGGAGGCAAGCAGCAGCGAGGATCAATCGATTAACTCTCGCTGCCGCTTGCCTCGGCTCGGCCTTTGCGGCCACAATCGACAAAAGGCCCGGCGCCGCAATGGGGTGGCGGCAGCGCGGCTGTCCTGGGAGGTATAGATTATGCGTGCAAAGATCGCACTGTTGAGCGTCGTCCTGATGGTGCTCGGCCTCGGCTGCGCCAACGCGGAGCCCGTGCAGATTCGCGTCGCTTGGGTGGCGCCGGTCGCCAATTGGATTTCGATGTGGCTCGCCAAGAAGGATTTGGCCCGGCACTTCGGCCAATCCTACGTGTTCGTGCCGGTGCATTTTGCCGGCACGCCGCCGATGGTGACGGCGGTCGCCAACAACGAAGTCGAGATCGGCGACCTCGCCTATTCGACCTTGCCGATCGCGATCAAGAATGCCGGCCTCGACGACATCCGCATCATCGCTGACGACTTTCAGGACGGCGTCGGCGATTACTGGACAGTCCGCTACACGGTGCTCAACGACGGCCCGATCAAGAAGGTCGAGGACCTCAGGGGCAAGATCGTGGCCACCAATGCCGAGGGCAGCGCCGTCGACGTCGCCATGAAGGCGATGCTGCATAAGCACGGCCTCGAGAACAAGCGCGACTACACGGTCATCGAGGCGCCGTTCCCGGCCATGAAGGCGATGCTGACGGAGCACAAGGTCGATCTGATACCGGGCATCCTGCCGTTCGCGCTCGATCCGCAGATGCAGAAGATCGGCACCACCCTGTTCACCGCCAAGGATGCCATCGGCAAATCCGAGTTTGTCAGCTTCCAGGCGCGCCAGCCGTTCATCGACGCGCATCGCGCCGCGTTGGTCGATTGGTTGGAAGACACGATGCGCATCCTGCACTGGTTCATGGACCCGAACAACAATGGGCAAGTGGCGCAGATCGCCGGCAACCTGGTCAAGGCGCCGCCGGAACGGATGCGCTGGGTGTTCAGCAAGATGGACGCTTATCGCGATCCGAACATGCTCCCGGACCTCGCCGCCTTGCAGAGCAACGTCGACATGACCGCGGAGCTCGGCTACGCCAAGGCGAGCTTCGATGTGAAGCAATATTCCGACCTCAGCATGGTTGAAGAGGCGGCGAAACGGCTCAAATAACAGGAACCATCGTGGCGAGTTGAGCCAAAGTCATTGAGCCGAGACGGCTGTGACGACGAGGCCGATTGACAAATTCGGCGTTGGGTGCGGTACATCCTGCCGCCATAAATGGCGCTGTCCGGCATGAGCGCGTGCCGAAATGCCACAAAACCGGAGGAAACGATGCGGCCCATGCGAATTGCATCCGCGGCACTTTTTGTTCTGCTGCTCGCCGCCGCCGGCGCCGCCAGCGCAGCCAATGCCGATCCGCTGAAGATCCGTACTGGCTGGGTGGCGCCCGGAAACTGGTTCTCGATCTGGCTGCAGAAGAAGGACCTCGCCAAACATTTCGGCCAGTCCTACGTGATGGAGCCGGTGCACTATGTCGGCACGCCGCCGATGGTCACGGCGCTCGCCGCCAACGAGGTCGACATCGCCAATCTTGCTTTTTCGACGCTCGGCATCGCTATCCAGAATGCCGGGCTGAACGATCTGCGCATCGTCGCCGACGAGTTTCAGGACGGCGTGCCCGGCTATTACTCGCAGGAATACATGGTGCTCAAGGACAGCCCGATCCAGAAGGTCGAGGACCTCAAGGGCAAGATCTTGGCCACCAACGCCGAGGGCAGCGCCGTCGACGTCGCCATGAAGGCGATGCTGCACAAGCACGGGCTGCAGCCGAACCGCGACTACACCGTGATCGAGGCGCCGTTCCCGGCCATGCGCGCCATGCTGGCGGAGAAGAAGGTCGATCTGATCCCGGCGGTGCTGCCGTTCTCCTACGATCCAGCGCTGCGCAGCATCGGCCGCGATCTGTTCACCTCGCGCGACGCGCTCGGTATCACCGACTTTGTGACGTGGCAGGCGCGCAAGCCGTTCCTCGACAAGAACCGCGCCGCCGTGGTCGATTTCATGGAGGATTCGCTGCGCATTGTGCACTGGTACGAGGATCCCGCCAACCACCAGGCCGCCATGCAAATTCTCGGCGACCTGGTGAAGCGGCCGCCGCAGATCTTCGATTGGGCCTTCACCAAGCGCGACGTCTATCACGATCCCAACATGCTGCCGAACCTCGACGCGTTGCAGAAGAACGTCGACGCGACCCACGAACTCGGCTTCACCAAAGCGAGCTTCGACGTCAAGCAGTACACGGAGCTCTCGATCGTGCAGGAGGCCGCGAAGCGGCTGAAGTGAGCATGTTTCCCGGATGCGGTGCAGCGCGAAGCGGTGCACCGCTGATCCGGGATCGTCCCACGCTCGGCGTTCGAAACGATCCCGGGTCTGCAGCGCATCACTACGTGCTGCGCTGCGCCCGGGAAACGCATTTGCAAATCAATGCATCGACTTGCCGCCGTCGACGTTGATGGTCTGCCCGGTCATGAAATCGCTGGCCGGCGACGACAGGAACATGACCGCGCCGACCAGATCGGCCGGCAGCTGCACGCGCTCGATGGCGCGGCCGGCGATGCGCGAGGCGAGATAATTGCCCGACGAGGTGGCGACCTGCGTCTCGCTCCGGGTCATGCCGGGCGTCACCGCGTTCACGGTGATGCCGAACTCGCCGAGTTCACGGGCCAACGCGCGGGTAAAA
>JASHWN010000018.1 GCA_030044035.1 Xanthobacteraceae bacterium | reverse complement strand
GCGAGGTCGCAGATGCGGTTCACCGGCGCCACGTCGCCGTCCATCGAATAGAGGCTCTCGAACACCACGAGCTTCGGCCGCGCCAGATCGGCGGCGGCGAGCAGCTCCTCGAGATGCGCCATGTCGTTGTGGCGGAAGATGCGCTTCTCGCAACTCGCCTGGCGCACGCCTTCGATCATCGAATTGTGGTTCCAGGCGTCGGACAGGATGAGGCAATTCGGCATCAGCCGCGCCAGGGTGGCGATGCCGGTCTGGTTCGAGATGTAGCCGGAGGTGAAGACCAGCGCCGCTTCCTTGCGGTGCAGGTCGGCAAGCTCGCGTTCGAGCTCGACCAGCGGATGGTTGTTGCCGGCAATATTGCGGGTGCCGCCGGCGCCGGTGCCCATGCGGGTCGCGGTCTCGACCATGGCGCCGATCACCTTGGGGTGCTGGCCCATGCCGAGATAGTCGTTCGAGCACCAGATCACGACGTTCTTGGGCCCGTCGGGCGAATGCCAGATCGCATGCGGAAAGCGGCCGGCGATGCGCTCGAGATCGGCAAACACGCGATAGCGCCGCTCGGCGCGCAGCCGTTCCAGGGCGTCGGCGAAATAGGCACGGTAATTCACGGGGGTGTTCGGACGATCGGCCATTGGCAAAGGAATCCCGACGAGGCGGCTGGAACTCTAGAACCCTAGTTCTAGAAGCGTTCCAGGGTACTTGTCGAGGCCATTGCGGCCGGACCCCCGCGACGCATTGCGCCAGGTCAGGGTGCCAGGCCAAAGCGGCAGGTCGCGCCGCGGCTTTGGCGGGAAAGCCGAGGGGCAACGCCACTAAACGGCCGTGCGAAGCCGCAGCCTTAGAGCGAGGTGCGCTCGATGCCGCGCTCAGCCATGAGCGCGGCGACACGCTTGCGCGCATGAAACGCCCGCGTCTTCACCGTGTTCTCCGGCACGCCGATGATCCGCGCCACATCGGCGATGGATTGCTCGTGATAATAGATCAGATCGAGAAGCTCCCGCTGCGCAGGCGGCAATTGCTGCAAGCAATCACGCAACAGCGCGGTGCGCTTGTTCTTCTGCGCACTGGTCTCCGGGTCATCCATTGGATCGGCGACCAGCTCGAAGACGCTATCGTCGAGTTGATCGGCATGGCGCTGCCGCAGCGAGGACAGCGCCTTGTAGCGTGCGATCCCCAGGATCCAGGTCGATGCTTTCGAGCGTGCCTCGAAGCGGCCGGCCTGGCGCCAAATCTCGATGAAAGTTTCGCTGACCAAATCCTCTGCCGTTGCCGCATTGTCCACGAGCCGCAGCAAAAATCGGAATACGCGCGCGCTGTGCCGCACAAACACAAGCCGCATCGCATTCTTGTCGCGCACCGCAATCAACGCGATCAAGGCCTCGTCCGAGATCGCCTTGACTGAAGACCCGCAGCTCCTTTCGGCAATCGCACGATCGTGTCGCATGACACCCCCCTCTCCCTGCACGCGCCTGTTGCGCGCTTTACGTCGGCCGACCGGCGCCGTGTCGCGACAGTCGGCCGGCTTTCGAAGAGAGGTCTATTGGCTATCGTGCGGTGCGGCTGTGATGCACGACACAGCGCACTTCGCGGATTTTTACGGTAGGACGCCCGGCCGAAGCCGCAGGTTGGATTTTTCTCAGGCCAGCGGCCGGAATTCTCCTGCCCACGGCGGTTCGCCTCCTGTGATGAGCGGCACAGACGCAGAATTCCCGTTTGCTAGGCTGCTCACGGCATCAACCAAGGGCGCACCCGGCCTGCCGGCGATCTGCCCCAAAGACGGAGCACCCCAATGTCGCAATCGGCTTCCGACCGCATTCAGTCGTTCGAAAAAGCCATCCGCTATTCCGCCGCGGAGAGAACAGCGAAGCGGCTGCTCTCGACCATCACCCAGCCCGATCCGCTGGCTGTTTTCTGCTTCTCCGCATCGGGATTGATCGTGACACTCGCCGCCTTGGCGGCGTTTGCCGATTTCGCCTCGGCGATGGAGCAGATCGGCAGCCTGTATTAACAGTGCGAAAGGAAATCCGGCAGCAATCGACTAAAAACATGCGGACTCGCGGGAGGCGTATCGAAGGTTGCTCTGAAAGAGTCCGCGCGCGTCAACCAGGTGTTGTTTGCAATCAAGCAACGGTGCGATAGCATGACTGGCGCTTATTCCGCGGCATTGCGGTCGAATAACGCGATTGTAAGCGATGCGGGCGGCGCTGTTGCGCATGCCCGTGACGAGGTGCCGTCGCCGCCGTGCGAACCGACGCCAACAGGCCGCCGTCGCCCCGCTCGTTCGACGGTCGACGGATTGATCATGGGCCGTGGGACGCGGCCGCCCGGCGCGACGGACGTTGAGCGCCAGGGGGCGATCATGACTGACATCACCAGCGAGCGCGCGCGCAAACTGCTGGAACGCGGCGCGTTGTTTCGGGCCTTGGGCGAGCGCGAGCGGGTCGATCTGGCCGCGCACGCTCGACCGCGAACGTTTGCCGCCAACCAGCCGATTTTTCACCTCGGCGAGCCGGGCTTCAGCATGATGGGCGTGGTGGTCGGAACGGTGCGAATTTCGCTGCCGACGCCGAAAGGCAGAGACATCATTCTCGCCGATCTGCCGGCCGGAGAATTGTTCGGCGAGATCGCACTGCTCGACGGCAAGCCGCGTTCCGCCAATGCAGCGGCGCTGACCAACTGCGAACTCTTGGTGCTGGAGCGGCGCGACGTGCTGCCGTTTCTCGAACGCAGCCCGACCGCCTGTCTCAACCTCATGCAGCTGCTGTGCGGCCGGATTCGCCGCTCCGACGAGCGTATGGCCGAGATTGCGTTCTTCGACCTGCCGGCCCGCCTCGCCCGCGTCCTGTTGCGCTACCCGGCGCAGGGTCGGGGCTCGCCGAAGCTGTCGCTGTCGCAGCGTGAACTGGCCGAAATGTCGGGGTCGACCAGGGAAAACGTCAACCGCTGCCTTCGTGACTGGCAACGGCACGGTATTTTGGAACTGAAAAATCGCTGGACCATCATCCTCAAGCCCGAGGTTCTGCACGCGCTTGAGGAAACCTACTAGCAACCTCGTGGAATTCTGGCGTTTAATGAGCTGCGCGAGGCGGAAATTCCCCCTCGGGCCACATAGCCGCGCGCGTGACCGCGCAGCAACAACGAGGCAATGGGAGGATGGCCGGATGAAGGCATGGTTGCTGGCAGCCGCAATGCTGCTCACGATGGGCATGGTGCCCGCGTACTCCGCCGTACGTATTTCCGACGATCATGGCGGACAGCTCGGTCCCTACCTGGACAAATATCGCGCGCTGGCGCAGTCCGGCGAAAGGGTGGAAATCGACGGCGTCTGCGCGTCGGCGTGCACCATGCTGCTGGGCCTCATTCCGGCGGATCGCATCTGCGTCACGCCGCGCGCGGTGCTCGAGTTTCACAGCGCCTGGGACATCGCCGGCGATCAATCGGTCAGCGACGCCGGCACTCGGCTGTTGTGGTCGCATTACCCTGGCAAGATCCGCACCTGGATCAACAGGCACGGCGGCTTGGGATCGCGGGTCATCTATTTGCGCTGGCCCGAGGTCGCCAGGATGTATCCCAGTTGCCGTTGATGGCGGCCGTCGCGCCACGTCACTCTGCCGCACTACGTCCGCGAACGAGCGCTTCCATTTGCGATCGGAAGGAACCGCGACCGCCTGACGTGACGCATGACACAGCGAAGCACCCGTTGCCGCGAAAGCGTTGATCAGATGTGATCCGCATAACAGACGGCGTCACTGCATGGGTGTTTTCTCCGCGGCGACCAACGAGAGCATGGAGCTCTTGCTTGGTTCGCAACCAGGAGAAAGATCATGTCCAAGACGTCGAAACTCGTCCTCATCGTCGCCATCGCTGCGGGCATTGCGTCCCCGGTGCTGGCCCAGTCGCGCGACAATGGCCGAAATGCTTTCGGCATGGTGCCGTCGAACTCAACGTTCGCGGATCCCGCGCTGACCGGCGGCGGCAGCGCCGGTTACAATTCCGACATCCCGCAGAAGACCGACTAACCTCGGCGGCTCTCGCGAAGCGAGACCTGTCGCCTAAATCCCGATCGGGAAGAACTTAGGGCGGGCTTCGGCTCGCCCTATTTGCTTTCGGCACGGCGGCTTCCAACCCGGCATTCGACCAGTCTTTCTTCATGCCGCGGTAACTTTGTTTTGGACAGCAGCGCATTTCGCTGCACTGTATGCCTTGGTATAATTGATCCCGGGGGCTGGCTGGTTGTCCAGACGCCTCAAGATACGGCGACCGATCGGGAGTCGCTTTCGAGGCGATGAATGGCACCGCGCCCTGGATCAAGCAGTCGATTGCCGAAGCAAGCCGGGAAGCGCCCCGGCAAGGCGAGCCATGCGCGGCCGGCCGGTCTGAAAAAGCCTGGCGTATCGGCTGGCGCCGCGCAACGGCGCGATAGCGCATCGCGTCCGGGGCGTATCGCGCACCTACGGGAGGAGCTGCAGCGCGCCGCCGAGCAGCTCGCCGCGACGTCCGAGGTGCTGCATGTCATCAGCGCCTCACCCGGCGAACTCGAGCCGGTTTTCCAATCGATGCTGGCGCATGCGGTGCGCATCTGCGAGGCCAAGTTCGGCACCCTGTTTCGCTTCGACGGCTCGCTTTTCCTGTTTGCGGCCGAAGTCGCCACGCCGGAAGAATTTGCCAAATTCCAGCGCAAGCGTGGCGCGTTTCCGCCGCTACCCGGCACGGTTCTCGACGTCGTGATGCAGACCAAGGCGGTCGCGCACATCGACGATGACGCCGCGAGCGCCAGTCCGAGCGCGCCGACCCGGCTTGCCGGCGCGCGCTCGATGCTGGGCGTGCCGATGCTCAATGACGGCAGACTGATCGGCGCCATAGTCATTTACCGCCAGGAGGTGCGGCCGTTCAGCGGGCGGCAGGTCGCGCTGGTGCAGAACTTCGCCTCGCAGGCGGTGATCGCCATCGAGAACACGCGTTTGCTCAACGAATTGCGCGAGCGGACCCGCGAGCTCGAGCGCTCCTACGGCACCGTCCGCGAGCAGGCGAATCGCTTGGAGGCGCTGTCGCAAGAGCTGCGGCAATTGAACAAGGATCTCGAGCAGCGTGTCGCCGCCCAGGTTGGCGAAATCGAGCGCATGGGACGGCTGCGACGCTTCCTTTCGCCGCAGGTGGCCGATCTGATCGTCTCGTCAGGAGCCGAAAAGGGGCTGGAGAGCCATCGTTGCGACATCGCCGCCCTGTTCTGCGACTTGCGCGGCTACACCGGCTTCTCGGAAAGCGCCGATCCGGAAGACGTCATGGCGCTGCTGCGCGAATACCATGCGGCGATCGGAAAAATCATCTTCGCCTATGGCGGCACGCTGGAACGCTTTGCCGGCGACGGCGTGATGGTGATTTTCAACGCCCCGGTGGCGGTGGACAATCCGGCGCTGCAGGCGGTGCGCATGGCGCTCGATTTGCGCGCGGCAATCAGCGCGTTGATCGAAAAGTGGCGGCGGCTCGGCCACGAACTCGATTTCGGCATTGGCATCGCCAGCGGCTATGCCACGCTCGGCACCATCGGTTTCGAGGGCCGCTTCGATTACGCGGCGATCGGCATGGTGTCCAATCTGGCGTCCCGGCTGTGCGACGAAGCGCAGCCGGGACAGATCCTGATCAGCCCGCGTGTGCTGTTGGCTGTCGAGAACGTCATGCGGATCGAAGAGGTCGGCAATTTCACCCTCAAGGGCCTGCGCCGACCGATAGCGGTGCACAACGTCGTTGCGACCATGCCGGCAAGGAGCTGAAAGCAGGAGTGAAAGCGACAGCCGCCAAGCTCAGCGGATCGCCCGGCTCTTTTGCGCAAAAAAGATCTACAGTTTAAGTGCCCGGGCGGTATGCCGGTTGTAATCATACTTGCACTTCTTAGCTACCCTGACCGGGATATCAGCCGGCTTGGCGCCGCGCAGAATGCGATCGACAATGTCGGCTGCATCGTGGAACAAGTCGCAGAAGTCGGGGCCGTAGGACATCAGGCCGCCGTCTTCCGAATGGTGCCGGAATGCGTGCATGCTCGGCAGTCCGGCGCCGGCCGCCAGCGTGTTGATGGCGATCCGATGATTCGTCACGAAGGGATCGGTGCAGACGTAGAGTGCGTCCGCCTTGCCCTGCAGCGACTTGATGGCAGGCGCAATCTGCGCCTCGCGGCGGATGTCGCGCTCGATCACCTTGCCGATCCGCAGTTTGCGAGCTTCTTTGTGCACGGCATCCATCTCGAGCCGGGCATTTGCACTCGCGCCATTGCCGATGACGGCTAATGTATGCAACCCGCGATCGGCTTTGCGCGACCCACGAGGCGGTTTTTGCAGTCCCGGAACGGCTTTGCACAGCAAGGCCAGCCTCTTGCCGGCAAGATCGGTCTGCCCGTTCGACAGGCCGGTGACGTTGCCGCCCGGGTGCGCGAGACTGCGAACCAATTTGGTTCGCACCGGATCTCCCGCCGCAGCAAAGACGATCGGAATCTTGTCGGTGGCGCTCTTGGCGGCAGCCACTGCGGGCGTGCCCGCCGTGACGATGAGGTCCACGCCGTCCTTGACGAACTGTTTGGCTATTTTGCCATAGCGGTCCGCCAGACCATTGGCCCAGCGATAGTCGATGTGGAGATTGTCGCCATCGACCCAACCCAACTCGCGCAACCGGCTCTCAAAAGCCGGAAGGAAATCGTTCCAAGCCGTTGGCTTGGTCGCGCCGAGAAGGCCGATGGTCGCCGGCCGCTGCCAACCGTGCTGCTTGACGTATCCATGCATTGCCATGTGGGTGCCCCCTGAGCGTGGCTCCCGCGATTCCGTGGGAGCAGAAATGTCCAAATAATAACAACAGGGTCTGCCTCTGCAGACCGCTCGTCAAGTCCTTTCGAGGCGTTCGTTAGCGACGCGCTTCGTGCCGGCCATTCGCGACCGGGGCTAAGTCTCTTTGTTTACAAAAAGAATAAAAGCCTGCGCTGAACAGAGCGCACTGCGCTTGCCTTACTTCAAACAAATAAATGCGCCGATCGCAGGAGAGGAAGCAAACGAGCGCTTTGCGAGCGCACGCAGCCGGGCCGGACTGCACGCCGCGCACTTAGCCGATTACGCCCGCGCCACCGCGATCTCCAGCGGGAAGTCGTCGACCACTTCATGGCCGCTCGCGGTGACGATGAAAGTGTGGCCGAGGAAAATGCCGAACAGGCCGTCGGGCGTGATCGGATTGGGCTCGGCCATGATGACCATGCCGGGCTTGAGTATTTCCTCGAATTTTTCCGCCGCAACGTGCTCGGCGACGACGTGCGGCCCATCGGTGACGAGGTCGATGCCGTGGCATTGCGTCGGCCGCGACTGATAGCCGCTGTCGCGGAAAAATTTGCTGGCAAGCCGCATGGCCTCGGCGGGCTTGCCGGGCGCGATCTCGGCGACGATGCGGCGGTAGCCCGGCAGCGTGACCTCGTTCCAGAATCTTTTCACCATCGCGGTCGGCTCGCCGACGCAGATCGGCGAGCCGATCTGCGCGGTGTAGCCGCGATAGCCGGCGGCGAGCTCCATGTTGATGATGTCACCCTTTTGCAGCACGCGGCTCGACGGCCGCGGGTTGCCGAACACCATCGCCGGGTTCGCCATCGGCGTCGAGCCGATGATGAGAAAATCGATGTCGCCGCCGCCTTCGAGAATCGCCGCGCCGGCGGCGGCGCGCAGCTCGTATTCCTTCACGCCCGGCGCCGCGCGCGCCACCATGGCGTCCATCGCGTTCTT
>JASHWN010000137.1 GCA_030044035.1 Xanthobacteraceae bacterium | reverse complement strand
GCGGAAGTGCGCGGCAAAGCGTTCGCTTGCGACGCCACCGATCCAGGCCAGGTGGCAAAGCTGTTTGCCGACGTTGAGAGCGCGCTCGGCGCGCTCGACGTCGTCGTCTACAACGCCAGCTATCGAACCAGAGGGCCTTTCGTCGATCTCGACCCGCCCGAGGTGGCGAAATCCATCGCGGTCAGCGCCTATGGCGGGTTCCTGGTGGCGCAGCAGGCGGCCAAGCGCATGGTGCCGCGTGGGCGCGGCGCAATCCTGTTCACCGGCGCTTCGGCGAGCGTCAAGGGTTACGCGCAGTCGGCGCCGTTCGCCATGGGCAAGTTTGCGCTGCGCGGCCTGGCGCAGAGCATGGCGCGCGAATTGCAGCCGCTGGGCATTCACGTCGCCCACGTCGTCATCGACGGCGGCATTCGCAGCGCGCGGCGCCCCGATCCGCCGGATCGCCCGGCCAGCACGCTCGATCCGGATGCGATCGCGCAAACCTATCTCGACCTGCTGCGGCAGGACCGCAGCGCCTGGGCCTGGGAGATCGAGCTGCGGCCGTGGCTAGAAAAGTTCTAGGCGGCTGCAGAACTTTGAACGCCGCGCCGCGGCCGGCATATAATCGCGCCATGCCCGGAATTTTGCGAAAAGCCGCGCTCGTCGCCTTGGCCCTTCTCGGCTTACCGCTGCTCGCGGCAACGAGCGTCGACGCACAACGTCACCACCACAACAGGCGTACGCGCAGCGAGGTCGAACGACCGCCGCCGCCGGTCCCGATCGATAAACGCGACACCGTGGTGGCCGCGCCCGGCTCATTTGCCGGCAAGCCGTATTGGCTGGCGCTGGCGCAATGCGGCGGCGTCTATTTCAAGCTCAACACGCTCTACACGGATGCCGCGGTGCACGCCCGCGTGGTCCATCCCGATCCGCACGCCAATGCGGTCTTCACCAAGAAGCTGCAGCAAGCGATCAGTATGGCGACCACGTTTTACAACGGCGCCGAGAACTTTCTGATAACCGACCGCAGTCTCGACCGCGACAACGCCGTGCTCACCTATGACGGTCCGGCGCGCGCCGCAGGCGAGAGCGAGAAGACGATCGATGCGGCGCTTGCCGCGGTAAAGGCCTGTCCGGCGCTGTATGAAGCCTGTCAGTCCGCGTATCCGAAGCTGTGCAACGGGAACCTCGTCCCGCTGAGCTGAAGTTCGCAAGGAGGAATTCATGAAACGGCGGTTTTTTGGAGCCATTTTTGCAACCTTGGCGGCGGCGATGCTTCTCGGCGTCGCCGCGAGTGCGCAGAATGCCGCGGTGCCGGCCGGCAATGGTGCTGACATCCCCGGCCTGGGCGAGATCATGACATTGCAGCAACTGCGCCACATCAAATTGTGGTTCGCCGGCCGGGCCGGAAACTGGCCGCTTGCCGACTACGAAGTCGGTGAGCTCAACGAGGGCTTCGAGGACGTCAACAAATTGCTCGGTGGCGACACTGTGGAGAAGATGGTCGGCGCCCCGATCAAGGCGTTGCAGAAGGCGATCGACGACAAGAACCGCGCGGCGTTCATGACCGCATTCGACAGCCTGAGCGCCGGCTGCAACGATTGCCACCATACGCTCGACCATGCCTTCATCGTGATCCAGCGACCGTCGCTCCTGCCATACAGCGATCAGGTCTTCGAGCCGCAGAAGCAGTAAGCAAAGCTGCGGCTATCACAACTCCGGCACGGCAAGCGGCCTCGAGCAGCGGGAACGCGGGCACAGAGTTGCGCGTTGGCATGGACCTGCTTTGCACCAGGAGGTCCGTACATGCGCTATCGCGTTTATTCGGGGCCGCGCGGCTCGGAAGCGCTCTCGCCGCTGGAGAAGGATCGGCACCTTTTCAAGGAGTTCAGCCTGCTCGATGAGGCGATGAATTGGGCGCGCCACGTCAATGGCAGCGGTCGGGTTACGCTCCTGATCGAGGGTGACGACGGTACGCGGCTCACCAAGCAACAGATCGTGACTGCCCTGAAAACCGGCGAGGCTGCGGAAGGACAGGACAGCGCCGCCTGATCGATTGACGCCAGTTCGGATGCTTTTGTGCTCCGCTTAGAGGTCGAGCGCTGGGAGTTCCGCGAGTGTGGCAATCACGCGCGTTGGCTGCACGTCGGGGTATTCGTCCGGCATCCGGCCGCGGTTGACCCATGCGGCGTTAAAGCCGAATGACGCCGCGCCCATCACGTCCCAACGATTGGACGAGACGAAAACGACCTGCTGCGCGGGGATGCCGAACCGATCTGTCACCAAGGCGTAGACCGGCGGCCGCGGCTTATAGACGCGCACCGCATCGACCGAGAGCACCGCATTGAGCGAGGCCGCGATTCCGGACGCCTGCACTGCGGCGGCCAACATCTGGGGCGACCCGTTGGACAGGATGGCGAGCTGCAGCCCGCGAGCTTTCAGCGCAGTGAGCGTCTCGGACACGTCGGGGAATGCATCGAGGTTCAAATAGGCCTCGAGCAGCTTCGGCCGCAGCGCGCGGCCGACCGACGGAACGCGGGCGAACGCGTAATCGAGGGCGCGCTCGGTGAGGGTCCAGAAATCGAGATAGGCGCCGGCGAGGGTGAGCGTCCAGGAATATTCAAGCTGCTTCATCCTCCAGATTTCGGAAAACCGCTCGGCGTCGGGCCCGGCTTCGGCCCGGTGCCGCGCAATCGCGGCGTGGACGTCGAACAGCGTGCCGTACGCGTCGAACACGCAGGCTTGCGCCTTAACGTTAATCATTTGCGATTCTCCGCGCGCTAGGTTTTGGTGACGGAGGACGTGCGACACAGAAGCGAAAACACGGAAGGACAAGGCCACCATGACCAAGGCCGTTACCTGGTCGAAGACCGTAACATTCTTCGAAGACGAGTGGCATGACGGTAACGTGCCGATCATGGG
>JASHWN010000017.1 GCA_030044035.1 Xanthobacteraceae bacterium | reverse complement strand
CCGTTGCACCTGCTGTGGATCGAGAGAAGGCGCAGCAGGGACGGGCGGCGACGGGGCCATCGCCTGAGCGGCTTGTGCAACGGGCGGAGCTTGCGGCACGGCGAGTCGACCGGCGGTGTCGTCGGGGACAGCAGTCGATGGCTTTGTCCAGCCGAGTTGACTGACCCAACTCGCGATCGTCTGCTTGGCCGCCGGCGACCAGCCAAGTTCCGGGGCCCTTCTTGCGATTAGCTGCCTAGCTCCCTCCCCGTAAGACTGCCAACCCAACGTGACAGCGATGCCGATACAAATCGCGACCAAGTACCTGGCGAATGTTCTCATCGGCGAAGGCCCCCCTTCGGCGTAAGGCCGGGTGCGTGTTACCTCCGGCTGGTTTGAGGCCAATAGGCCACCGTTGTTTGGCCACAGCAAGGCGAAAGCACAAGCCGATCTCCTCTCTCGGTCTAACTGGACCGCCTATGGCGCCATGTTCCGGGCTATCCTGGAGGACAGCCCAAAGCTCGATGAACTTCGCCGGATCATCGAACAGACCAATCATATACTGGTGGGGACTATTAGCTACTGGTGGGACTATTAGCCGACGAAGCAAAGGCACTAACTACCACGGCCAGAACTGCCGCGTACGTTGATGCGGTGACCTTCAAATTCATTAAGGAGGGCAATCCGGCTGAGTTATTGGAAATCTGACCTTGAGCGTCCTTTTTGGTGGGCGGACCGACGATATTTCTCATGTTGGTACTCTCGGGCAAAAGTACAGAGCTTCAGAGAAAATTGCCTTGGAGAGAGCCATTCCTGGCGATGGCGCGCTACCGTGGGTGCAGAGCCCGGCCCAAAAGAAGCACGAACACGCGGGTTCCGTTAGGCTGTTCAGCAGCGGAGAACAGGCTTCGTAAGTATCACTGGCGGAGGGAGTGGGATTCGAACCCACGATACGGTTTCCCGTATACACGCTTTCCAAGCGTGCGCCTTCAGCCACTCGGCCACCCCTCCGGCGCGCGGCGATGCCGGCAATATAGCCATGGTCCTCGGCCACACAACCCGGCGGCTGGGCCAGACAAACCCGAGGGCAAAGTCGCCGACCCAAGATCACATGCCTCGCCGCTTTCATTGCAGCCGCGGGAACCGGACGGAACCTTTTGCGCGCCGCGCCGTTGCAGAAGCGGACCCCGGAGCGGGCAGACGAAGGTGGCGCCGTGAGACTTGGGACATTGTTGGGGCTCCTCGGTGCTCCGCTGCCGGTTGTTTTCGTGATCTGGCTCGTTGGCGGCCTGCACGGCTAGCAATTTTCAGGCGACGCGTCGAACTTTGTGGAGTGCAGAGGCCCGGCTTCGTCCGGGCCTCTGGTTTATGCGCTTTCTTTATGCGCTTTCGCCGGCCGTGGCGTTGCCCTACATTGCCGGCATGGCAGCGTCCGCCGACGATTATCTGGTCCGACCCGACCCGCTCGATCCGCGGCTCACCGAGCGCGTCAAGGGCGTCGACCAGACCGGGGCGAAAATCGAGACATCGGTGACGGTCGAGCGTGCGCTGACGATCTTCCTCAACGCGCAGGAGATCGTCACCGCGATGACGATCAACGACTATCCCGAATACCTGGCGCTGGGCTATCTGCTCAACCAGAACATGCTGATGCCCGACGACGTCGTCACCGGCGTCGATTACGACGACGAGCTGGCGGTCGTGGTGGTGCGCACCAAGCGCAAGACCGATTACGAGAAGAAGCTGAAGAAGAAGGTGCAGACCTCGGGCTGCGCCCAAGGCACCGTGTTCGGCGATCTCATGGAGGCGCTGGAGAACGTCACCTTGCCCCAGGCGCAATTGCGGACGTCGTGGCTCTACGCACTGACCCACAAGATCAACACCACGCCGTCGCTCTATCTCGAGGCCGGCGCCATTCACGGCTGCGTGCTCGCGGTCGCCGACCGGCCACTGGTCTATATGGAGGACGTCGGCCGCCACAACGCTGTCGACAAGATCGCCGGCTGGATGTTCAAACACCGCGTCGGTGCCGCCGACAAGATTTTCTACACTACCGGCCGGCTCACCTCCGAGATGGTGATCAAGACCGTGCGCATGGGCATTCCGATCCTGATCTCGCGCTCCGGCTTCACCGCCTGGGGTGTCGAGCTCGCCCGCAAGGCCAATCTGACCCTTATCGGCCGCGCCCGCGGCAAGCGTTTTATCGCGCTCGCCGGCGAGGACCGCATCGTGTTCGATCAGGATCTCGCCTATGTGGAGGAGGAAAGCGCCAAACACCGGCGCAAGGCCGCGGTACACGATGAGTGACGCCGCGCTCGACGCTGCTTCACCCTCCCCTGCAGGGGAAGGTAACTTTTAGATCGCCGTCGTGGCGGAAGGATATCCCCCTACCCTCGGCCTTATCCTCGCCGGCGGACTCGCGCGCCGCATGGGCGGCGGCGACAAGGCGCGCATCCGCGTCGGCGGCGCGACCATTCTGGAGCGTGTACTGGCGCGGCTGACGCCGCATTGCCGCGCGCTGATCATCAACGCCAATGGCGACCCGGCGCGCTTTGCGGACACCGGTCTCGTCGTCGTTGCCGACAGCGTGGCGGATTTCGTCGGCCCGCTCGCCGGCATTTTGGCCGGGCTCGATTGGGCGGCCGCGAACGCGCCGGATTATGCCTTCATCGCCAGCGCGCCCGGCGATTGCCCGTTCCTGCCGAAGGATTTGGTACCGCGCTTGCACGAAGCGCGCCGCGTCGCGAACGTGCCGCTCGCTTGCGCGCGCTCCGGAGAGCAGAGCCATCCGGTGGTCGGCCTGTGGCCGCTCGCGCTGCGCGAGGATTTGCGTCGCGCGCTCACCGTCGAAGGTTTGCGCAAGATCGACGTTTGGACCGCCCGTTACGGCATCGGCACGGCAGAATGGCCGGATGCGCCGTTCGATCCGTTCTTCAACGTCAACACGCCGGAGGACGCCGCGCGCGCCGAAGCGATCGCGAAGAACTATCCGGACGCCTAGGCCGCCCGATCAACCGATCAGCGAAGCGTACGGCAGAAAGCCGACGGTCGCGCCCGGCTCGACCACCGTCACGTCCTCGGTCAGCTCCGCCAAGCCGTCGGTTTGGGTGAGCGAGGTGAGCACGCCGGCGCCGTCCTGCGGGTGCTTGAACGCCGCGATGCCGCCGTCGGGCGCCGCGCGCAGCGCAACGCGCACATATTCACGCCGGCCTTTGCGCTTCTTGTAGGAAAACGCCGCGCGTGCCGGAAGCGCGATCAGCGGCTCGGACAGGGCGCCGGCAAGCCGCAGGATCAGCGGCCGCACCACGCGCACGAACGTGACGAACGCCGCCACCGGATTGCCGGGCACGCCGACGAAGGCCGCGCCGTCGCCGACGTTGCCGCCGCGGATCACGCCCATCGCCACCGGCCGCCCGGGCTTGATGGCGAGGCGCCAGAACACGATGCGGCCGACGCTCTCGATCGCGGCGCGCACGTGATCGGCCTCGCCGGTCGAAACGCCGCCCGATGTCAGGACCAGATCGTGATCAAGCGCCGCCGCGGCGACGGCGCGCGCCAGCGCCTTCGGCTCGTCGCGCAAGATGCCGAGGTCGGTCACCGCGGCGCCGAAGCGGGCGGTCAATTCGGCGAGCAAATAACGATTCGAATCGTAGAGCGCGGCGCGTGGCAGCTTCGTTCCCGGCTCGACGATCTCGTCGCCGGTCGAGAACAGCGCGACCCGCACGCGGCGGCACACGTCGAGCTCGGTCAGGCCGAGCGCCGCGGCGAGCGCGACGTGCTGCACGGCGAGCCGCCGGCCGGCCGGCAAGGCTATGACTCCGGCGCGTACGTCCTCGCCGGCCAAGCGGCGATTGGCGCCGCGTTTGAGCCCGGGCGGTACCACGACCGCGCCGTCTTCGAGCTTGCAGTCCTCCTGCATGAACACCGTGTCGGCGTTCCCCGGCATCGGCGCGCCGGTGAAAATGCGGATCGCCTCGCCGGCATTGAGCGCATGATCCACGGCATGACCGGCGGCGGCACGATCGACGATCGCGAGCCGCGTCTCGCCCTCGCCTGAAAGATCGCCGGCGCGGACCGCATAACCATCGACGGCAGAATTATCGAACGGCGGCAGATCGATCGGCGCGACCACGTCACGCGCCAGCACGCGGCCGGCGGCGGCGCGCAGCGGCACGAATTCATGCCCCTCGACCGGCGCGACACGCTCGGCGATCAGCAGTTCCGCATCGGCCACCGGCATCAGCGGACCGGCGAAAGCGAAGCAGTCGTCGCTGAGCTGCGCCATCACGCCGTCTCCCGCGGCGCGATGCGCTCGCACGGCTGCGCCTCGGCCGCCATCGCATCGGCAATGGCTTCGATATCGTCGAGCATCAGCACCGGGACGCTCGCCTCCGGCAGCGGCGCATCGGTGGCGATGGCGACGATGCAGTCGTCGTCGGGATGGAGCAGCGGCTTGCCCACGGCCGCGCGAAAAACTTCGAGCTTTGGATGCGCATGGTGCTTAAATCCCTCGACGATCACCAGATCGACCGGACTGAGCTTGGCCAACATGTCTTCGAGCGCCGGCTCCGGCGCCTCGCCCAGCTCGTGGACGACGGCCCAGCGCCGGCTCGACACGATGGCGACTTCGCTGGCGCCGGCTCGGCGGTGCAGCCACGAATCCTTGCCCGGCTGGTCGGTATCGAAGTCATGATGGGCGTGCTTGACGGTGGCAACCTTGTGGCCACGGCGGACCAGCACCGGAATCACTTTCGTGACCAGCGTCGTCTTGCCGGAGCCGCTCCAGCCCGCGAGTCCGATGATGCGCATGTCGGCTACCGTTGCGCCTGCATGCAGGCACGAGCCTACCTTATGTCTATCTTATAATGTCATTGCACCAGATGGCGATTATTCCTCGCTCGGTTCCATGCCAAGCGCGCGAATGCGCATGCGTGTGGTCTCGTCACGCAGCACGTCGAGAAAAGCCTGCACGGCCGGGCGCTGGCGCCGCGCCGCAAGCAGCAGAAAATCGTATTCCTCGGGTGCGACCGGCAAGAACGCCAAACCGTAGAGCCGCGCCACCGGCTCGATCGCAAGCCCCCAGTCGGCGCTGCCGCGCACAATCGCGGCGGCGACGGCATTATGGGAGCGCGGCTGATTGGCATAGCCCGGCGGCTTGGCGCCAGCGAGCAGGCTGTCGATCAGTACCCGCGTGCCGGAACCGGCATTGCGGTTGACCATCAGCACTGCGGGATCCGCAACGGCCGTCTTGAGCGCCGCCGCGGCCGTTTGTCCCTCGAAGCGCGCGTCGCCGGGCCGAAAGACAAATCCCTGCATGCGCCGCCAACCGGGTACCAGCGCGAGTCCCTCCGACACCAGATGTTTGTTGTAGATGCCGCTCGCCGGATCGACGAGGTGAACCGGCGCCACATCGCATTCGCCGCGACCGACCGCGGCGACGCCGCCCAGACTGCCGACCGCGATGGTGCGCGCCGCGAAACCGCGCTCGGCAAGTGCGCCGACCACGGCATCGAGCGCGACGTCGTGGCTGCCCATGATGACGAGATCAGGCGCGCGGGCGGCGGCGCCGATCAGCGTCACGTCGGTGCGGGTGTCGGCATCCAACGCCGCGGCGAGCGCGTCGATCGCCAAAAATCCATCCGCTTGCGAAAACGCGGTGACTGCGCCCGAACCTTTGCCGGTCGGAAACGCGATTGCACCGTCCTCGCCCTGGACCAGCGACACCAGAACGAATTCCTCGCGGCCGAGTTCCGAGGCGATGCGCACCGGAACGCGCGCATGCACCGTTCGTGCGGCCTCCGGCGGCAACCCCGCTCGGGCCCGGATGACCGGCGCGACGAAGGCATGGAACGTAAAGATCGCTGAAGTCGGAAAGCCCGGCAGCACGATGAGCGGCTTGTCGCCGACGACCGCGAGGCAGAGCGGCTTGCCGGGTTTAAGCGCCACGCCGTGCACGAGAATGCCAGGTCGGCCGAGCCGCGCCACGATGCGATGGGACAGGTCGCCTGCGCCTTTCGACGTGCCACCCGAGAGCACGACCATGTCGCAGGAATCGAGCGCACTGCGCATGGCGAGCTCGAGCGCAACTTCTTCGTCGGGAAAGGCGCCGAACGGCACCGGGTTGCCGTCGGCCTCGGTGATCGCCGCCGCAAGGATTGCGCCGTTACTGTCGTAGACGCCGGCTGGTCTGAGCGGCCGGCCCGGTTCGACCAATTCATCGCCGGTCGAGAGCACGGCAACGCGCGGGCGACGCACCACGTCGACGGCCGGTAAGCCACAGGCCGCGAGCATGCCGATCTCGCGCGAGCCGAGGCGAGCACCCTTGCGCAGCAGCGTTTCACCGCGCGCAATGTCCGAGCCGGCGTAGGAAATGAACTGCCCGCTGGCGGCACCGCGCCGCACCTCGATCGCAGGCGCGACCGCTTCTTCGATGAGTTCGGAGTGCTCGATCATCACCACGGCGTCGGCGCCACGCGGGATGACGCCGCCGGTCGCGATCGCGGTCGCTGTGCCGCGCCTGACCTCGACTGCGGGCTCAACGCCGCACGCCACGACCTCGGGGTTGAGCACAAGCCGCCGCGGCGCGCCGTCGGTGGCGCCGGCAACGTCGACCGCACGCACCGCGAAGCCGT
>JASHWN010000016.1 GCA_030044035.1 Xanthobacteraceae bacterium | reverse complement strand
GATCAGAACGGCGAGCGAGGGGTGCGAAGCGAGCAGCGCGAAGGCCGGGTACGCGGTCAGGCAAAACAGCGCGGCGGCGCCCATCATGACGCGGCTCTGGCCGACACGGTCGACCCACATGCCGACGAACGGCACCACCACGGTCTGCAGCGCGGCGGCCGCGACGGCCGCGGTGTAGCTCAGATATTGCGGCAGATGCAGCTCGCGGATCGCGTAGGTCGGCATGTAGACCAGCATGTATTGCGAGCTGGTGGAGATGATGACGGTGCCGATGACGAGCAGCAGGCGGTCCCATTGCGTCACGATGAGGTCGCGCATCGGCGTGCGCGGCGGCGCGGCGGTGCGGAATTCCGGCGTCTCGTCCATGTGGCTGCGGATGTAGTAGCCGATCGGGCCGATCAGGAGCCCGACCGCGAACGGGATGCGCCAGCCCCAGGCCTGCAGATCGGCCGCCGACATGGTGCGGGTCAAGAGCACGCCGAGCCCGGTGGCAACCACCGCGGCGAGGCCCTGGCTCGACCATTGCCAGCTGGCGAAGAACCCGGCGCGGTCCGGACGATGCTCGACCATAAAGGTGATGGAGCTGGCAAATTCGCCGCCGACCGAAAAGCCCTGCAACAGGCGGGCGGCGATCACCAGAATTGGCGAGGCGAGGCCAAGCGTGTCGTAGCTCGGCATGATGGTCATCAAGCCGGTGCCGATCGTCATCAGCACGATCGACAATGTCAGCGCCTGCCTGCGCCCGCGCCGGTCGCCGTAATCGCCGAGAAAAAGCGCGCCGACCGGACGCGACAGGAACGAAATACCGTAGCTGCCGAGCGTGATCAGGATGGAGACGGCCGGATCCGCGGCCGGGAAGAACACCTTGGAAATAACGACGGCGAAGTAGCCGTAGACCAGGATCTCGTAGAATTCGAGCGCATTGCCCAACGAGGCGGCCACGATGAGTTTTGTGGCCGATCCGGCGCCGCGCGCCTGGACTGGCCCCGATGCGATTGCGGTCATTCAGCAAAATTCCCCGGAAGGCGCGAGGCGGATTGCTCCGCTGTGAGCCGAGCGTAACGATCGCCCGGTGCCCCGTCAAAAAGCGATTTGGTCGCAATGTATCGGAGCGACTGGGCGGCCGGCCTGAGCCGTCCAGAGGGCTCACTGCGCGTTCATCGCGCTCGACGGTTCGGCCGCGGGCGCCAAAACAAAACGCGTGGCCTGCAAAACCCCGAGCCCAATGGGCGTCGGCACCGAGACGCGGAACGGCACCAACAGCCGCGTGCCGGCGATCGGGGCGAGCCACATCTCCATGTCGCGTTGCGCCTTGAGATAGCGGATGCCCGAGCGGCCGATGTCGTAGCCGGCCAGCGGCGAAAAATAGAGCGCGCAGACCACCGCCGGACCCTGATAGCCGGCATTCGCCCGCACCTGCTCGATGCGCTTGAACGCGAGCTGCAGATCGTAGCGCATGTGGCCGTCGAACACGGCGATCTTGCGCTCGCAGGCTGCCGGCACGGCCGTGTCGCCATTGCCGGCAACGCGCATCAGCAGCGCCGTCATCGGATCGACCACGCCGACCCGATTGGCATCGGTGAGCGGCACGCCGCTCGTGTCGGGACGCGGCGGATGCGTCATTGATTCTTTTGCCTTGCCGCCGCTGAACACGATTTTGATCTCGTCCGAAGCGTTGCCGGATTCGTATTTGACCACGAAATCGGAGGCGACCGGCTCATTGGCGTTGACGATGCCGTGGGCATTGGCGGCGCCGTGGCCGTTGGCGAAAATCCGCAATAGCCCGGCCGTGGAACCGGTCGCTGCGGCGGTGTAGCGCTTGTCGCTTACCTCGACGGTCCAGGAAATCTGTCCGAGCGGAATGCCGAGAAGGCTCGCCGTATAGGCGACATCGAGCTTGACTGGGGCGCCGACCTCGCCGACGCCGCCATCGGCTGCCGCACCTAAGAGCCCGGCAGCGATACAACAGGCGGCGATGAGATAGCGCGACATCAGGGAACCAGCACCCTCGAACCCGTTCCTTCGCGTGGCATCGTGGCCCGATCAAGGCACCCGGCCGCGGCCGCTCCTAAGCAATGCGCTTCAGATTGGCCGCATAGTTCTGCCAGCGTTGGAAGTAGACTTCCGCTGCATGCTCGATGAGCTTGACGGTATCATCGTCGGTGCAGCGGATAACCCGCGCCGGCGCTCCGACGACGACCGAATTGTCCGCAATGGTCTTGCCTTCGGTAATCAGCGCGCCGGCACCGATGAAGCAATTGGCGCCGACCTGCACGCCGTTCATTAGGATCGCGCCCATGCCGATCAAACAGTTACGGCCGACCGTGCAGCCGTGCAGGATCGCGTTGTGGCCGACGGTGCAGCCCTCGCCTACCGTAAGCGGATAACCGGGATCGGTGTGCAGCGTGCAGTTCTCCTGAACATTGCTCCGCTCGCCGATTTCGATCCACTCGTTGTCGCCGCGCAGCACCGCGCCGAACCAGATACCGACGCCGGCTTTGATCCGCACTTTGCCGATGACCACGGCGCTCTCCGCCACATAGCAGGTGCCGGCCGGCGCCATGTCGGGCTCCTGCCCGCGCAAACTGAAAAGAGCCATTCCGCAAACTCCATCTCGGCGCGCTTTACGTCATTGCGAGGAGCGCAGCGACGAAGCAACCCCACCCTTCCCTCCCCCGCTTGCAGGGGGGACTATATACTTGACAACGGAACCCACAAGCCATAGTTCCGGCGCCCGACAGGCTAGCGCTGAGATTACGGAAGCGATGATTGACGCCGGGGTCAACCGGCTTTCGGAGTTATTGGAGGCTGGTACGG
>JASHWN010000015.1 GCA_030044035.1 Xanthobacteraceae bacterium | reverse complement strand
ACCTTGTTGATCAAAAGCGCCCGCATGCCCTCGAAAACGTAGGTCGGCGGCAGCGCCCAGGCGAGCGGCTGCAGCCAGCTGGGCAGCGTCGTCACCGGGTAATAGACGCAGGTCAGCGGCATGAAGAAGAACATGATCGACCAGGCGAAGCTCTCGGCACCCATGCCGAAGCGCAGGATAAGGCCGGAGACAAAGATGCCGATCGCCCAGCTGGTCAGCATCAGGTTGAAGAAGAACGCGGCCAGCGCCAGGCCGAGCGCATAAAGGTTGAAGCCGAAGAACGCGATCGCCAAGAGCGTGACCGGCACCGCGCCGATCGACAGCCGCACCACGCTCACCACCATCAGCGCGGCGATGAACTCGAACGGCCGCAGCGGGCTCATCATCAGGTTGCCGATGTTGCGCGACCACATCTCCTCGAGGAATGAAATCGAGAAGCCGAGCTGGCCGCGGAACAGAATGTCCCACAGCAGCACCGCGCCGATGAAGGTGCCGCCGGCGCGGGCGAAGAAGCCGGCATTGGTGGCGATGTAGTATTGCAAAAAGCCCCAGGTCAGCATCTGCACGGTCGGCCAATAGACCAGGTCGAGCAGCCGCGGCCACGACGAGCGCAACAGGTACCAGTAGCGCAGCATCATCGCGGCGACGCGGCGCGGCGCAAACGCCAGCGCGGCTTCGGCCTTGAGGGATTCAGTCTTGGCGATCATTGCGCCGCCTCGCTTTGCGGCGTGCCGCGCGCCACGTCGAGAAACACCTCTTCGAGCGTGCGCCGGCCGTAGCGCGCCAGAAGCTTGGCCGGCGTGTCGTCATCCTCGATGCGGCCGCGCTTCATGATGATGACGCGGTCGCACAGCCGCTCGACCTCGGCCATGTTGTGCGAGGCGAGCAGCACGGTGGCGCGGCGCGCGTCGGCATAGCGTGCCAGATGACCGCGCACCCAGTCGGCGGTGTCGGGATCGAGCGACGCGGTCGGCTCGTCGAGCAACAGCACGTCCGGATTGTTGATCAGCGATTTGGCGAGCGACACGCGGGTCTTCTGGCCGGCCGAAAGCCTGCCGGTCGGGCGGTCGAGCAGCTCGGACAGCTCGAGCTCGCGGCCAAGCTGGGCAATCCGTCCGCGTAAATCCTCGACGCCGTACAGCATGCCGAACACGGTGAGGTTCTGCCGCACCGTGAGCCGCATCGGCACTTCGACATAGGGGCTTTCGAAATTCATGCGCTGCAGCACGCGATAGCGCTGCCGCGGCATCTCGGCGCCCAGCACGGTGACCCGGCCCGAAGTCGGCGTCACCAGCCCCATGATGGTGGCGATGGTCGTGGTCTTGCCGGCGCCGTTGCCGCCAAGAAGGCCGGTGATCGAGCCGGGCGCGAGCGTGAACGAGATGCCGCCCACCGCCGCGACGGTCTTGTAGATTTTGACCAGGCGCTCGACGGCAATGGGCGGCGGTGGCGACGAAGTGGGCATAATAAGCGCAGATGTGGCGCGCGCCGCCGCCCGAGGCAAGAGGAACATCGGTCGGTCGGGCGGAACTATGGCGCCACGGCGCGGATGATGGCACAAGACGGCAGCGAGCAGGTGGGATCGAGGCAATGAGCGCGATTACGCTCGAACAGGCCGAGCGGATCATCGATGCGATCATCGAGCGCGGAGCGGCGCTCGATTGCCGGCCGTTGAGCGTGATCGTGGTCGAACCGGGCTGCAAGGTGAAGGCGTTCAAGAAGGAGGACGGCTCGTCGATGATCCGCTTCGAGATGGCCTACGGCAAAGCCTACGCGGCGCTGGCGCTCGGCCGCAGCTCCAAACTGGTGCATCAGCGCGCCGAGGAGCGGCCGATCTTCATGCGCTATCTGATCGCGGCGAGCGGCGAGCAGATTTTTCCCGAAGGCGGCGGCATGCTGATCCGCGATGCCGGCGGCGAGGTGATCGGCGCGGTCGGCGTCACCGGCGACGCGGAGGATCGCGACGAGGAGCTGGCCGCGTTCGGCATCCGCGCCGCAGGGCTGAAGACCGACGAGGATTGCGCCGGCATGGGCCGGCGGGTCGGCCTGTTCAGGACCGCACCGCCCGCCGCCCGCTCTTCGCCGCGCCGGCGCAAGCCCTCATAAGCTCCATGCGAGCAGTCCGGTTTGGCTGGCTCGCACCTCCGCGCTCGCGGATATTAAAAGGAAAGACACGAGAAAAAAATGAAAGTCGGATTGTTTGATCACGTCGAGCACGGCGAACGGCCGCTGACCACGCTGTTCGACGAGCGGCTGCGTTTCGCCGCAGCGGCCGACGCCGCCGGGTTCTATGGTCTGCACATCGCCGAGCACCATGCCACGCCGCTCAACCTGGTGCCGGTGCCGGGCGTGTATCTCGGCGCCGTGGCGCGGGCGACCAAGCGCATGCGGCTCGGCCCGCTGGTGTATCTCTTGCCGCTCTATTCGCCGCTGCGGCTGGTCGAGGAAATCTGCATGCTCGATCATTTGAGCTACGGCCGGCTCGACGTCGGCGTCGGCCGCGG
>JASHWN010000136.1 GCA_030044035.1 Xanthobacteraceae bacterium | reverse complement strand
ACCGGCTGTACGAGTTCTATTCCTTCAACGTCATCCCGGCGCTCGGCCGCGTCGTCGCCGGCGACGCGCAATCGTATCGCTATCTGGTCGAATCGATCCGCCGCTTCCCCAATCCGCAAGCCTTCGCCGCCCTGCTGCGCGCCGCCGGCTTTGCCCGGGTGACGCACAAAACCATGAGCGGCGGCATCGTGGCGCTGCATACCGGCTGGCGCTTGTGATCAGCGGTCCTGCGCATCTGGTTCGGCTGACGCGCGCCGGCTTCGTGCTGGCCCGCGAGGGCGTTTTCAGCCTGATCGATCCGGCGCTGGTGCCGGGCCCGGCGCGTTTCGGCTTGCGCATCGCGCGGCTGTTGGAGCGGCCGAGCCGCGGCAGCGCGGAGGCGCGGCTGTCGACGGCGCTGACGCGGCTCGGGCCGAGCTACGTCAAGCTCGGCCAGTTTCTGGCGACGCGGCCGGACGTGGTCGGCGTCGCCCTCGCCCGCGATCTCGAGCGGCTGCAGGATCAGATGCCGCCGTTTCCGCAAGCCGAGGCCGAAGCCGCGGTCGCCGCGTCGCTCGATCGGCCGATCGGCGTGGCGTTTGCGAGCTTCGGCCCGCCGGTCGCCGCCGCCTCGATCGCGCAGGTGCACCGCGCCGAAGTGGCGACCGCTTCCGGCCGCCGCGCCGTCGCCGTCAAAGTGCTGCGGCCCCATATCGAGCAGCGCTTTCACGCCGACCTGCGCGCCTTCACCTTCGCGGCGCGCCACGCCGAAACCTATTCCGCCGAAGCGCGCCGGCTGCGCCTCGTCGAAGTGGTCGATACGCTGCGGCGCTCGGTGCTGATCGAGATGGATTTTCGGCTCGAGGCGGCGGCGCTCTCGGAGATGGCCGAAAACACCAAGGACGATCCGGATTTCCGCGTGCCGGCGGTCGATTGGGATCGCACCAGCAAGGAAGTGCTGACCTTGGAATGGATCGACGCCACGCCGCTGTCGGACCGCGCCGCACTGCTGGCCAAAGGCTTTGATCTGCGCCAGCTCGCCCGCGCCCTGATCCAGACGTTTCTGCGCCAGGCGCTGCGCGACGGCTTTTTCCATGCCGACATGCACCCCGGCAATCTGTTCGTCGATCACGAGGGCCGGCTGATCGCGGTCGATTTCGGCATCATGGGCCGGCTCGGCGTCAAGGAGCGGCTGTTCCTCGCCGAAATTCTGCACGGCTTCATCACCCGGGATTATCACCGCGTCGCCGAGGTGCATTTCGAAGCCGGCTACGTGCCGCGCCATCACTCGGTGGAAAATTTCGCCCAGGCGATCCGCGCCATCGGCGAGCCGATCCACAGCCGCACCGCCGAGGAAATCTCGATGGCGCGCCTGCTGACGCTGTTGTTCGAGGTCACCGGCATTTTCGACATGCGCACGCGGCCGGAACTGTTGCTGCTGCAGAAGACCATGGTGGTGGTCGAGGGCGTGGCGCGCTCGATGGATCCCAAGCTCGACATGTGGAGCACCGCCGAGCCGGTGGTCGGCGAGTGGATCGCGCGGCATCTCGGGCCGGCCGGCAAGCTGGAAAACGCCGCCGATGGCGCGCTCGAACTCGGCCGCTTCGCCGGCCACCTGCCGGCCCTGTTGACCCGCGGCGCCCGGCTCCTTGACCAGCTCGACGATATGACCCGCGACGGCCTGGTGCTGGCCGAGCACACCATCGCCAAGCTCGACAAGGACGAGGCCCGCCGCGACGCCTGGATCATCGGCGCCCTCTACCTGATCGCGATATTGCTGTTGGTGCTGATTCTGACCCGATGATTGCATTGATTGCAGTGCAATCATCGGCTAGGATGGCCGGCCAAAAGGACTTCGCCATGGCGCGCCTTGGCAGCCTCACCGTTCGCCGGCTCGACGCCCGGATCAAGCAGCAGCTGCGGCTGCGCGCGGCTGCGAACGGCCGCTCCATGGAAGACGAGGTGCGCGCCATCCTGCGCGGCGCCGCCGGCGCCGGTGCGGAGAGCCGCCCCGAAATGATCATGCCTGCTGAATTTGCCGGAGCAGAACGCCGCGAACAAAAAGTCGATGTCCGCGAGGACAGAAGGCCGGCCGATCCAGCAGCGCCCCAGAAATGGCGCGTTCTGCTCATCATCGGCGGCGGTATTGCCGCCTATAAATCGCTCGATCTGATCCGCCGTCTGCAGGACCGCGGCGCCCGCGTGCGCTGCATCCTCACGGCGGCGGCCCAGCACTTCGTCACGCCGCTCGCCGCCGGCGCGCTCGCCGGCGAGCGCGCCTTCACCGATTTGTTCGACGCGCAGAGCGAGTTCGACGTCGGCCATATCCGCTTGGCCCGCGACACCGATCTGGTCGTGGTCGCGCCGGCCACCGCCGACTTGTTGGCCAAGATGGCGGGCGGCCATGCCGACGATCTCGCCGGCGCCGTGCTGCTCGCCACCGACAGACCGATCCTGCTCGCGCCGGCGATGAACCCGCGCATGTGGGCGGCGAAGGCGACGCAGCGCAATCTGGCGCAGCTCGTGGCCGACGGCGTGCGCGTGGTCGGGCCGAACAGCGGCGAGATGGCCGAGCGCGGCGAAGCCGGGCTCGGCCGCATGGCCGAGCCGCTCGAAATCGCCGCCGCCGCCGCGGCGCTGCTGCCGAAGCAAGGCCCGCTCGCCGGCGCCCGCGTGCTGGTCACGTCCGGACCGACCCACGAGCCGATCGATCCGGTGCGCTTCATCGCCAACCGGTCCTCGGGCAAGCAGGGCCACGCCATCGCAGCGGCGGCAGCCGCGGCCGGCGCCGACGTCGTGCTGGTCTCCGGGCCCGTCGACGTGCCGGATCCGCCGGGCGTTACGGTCGTGAAAGTCGAGACGGCGAACGAGATGCTGGCGGCTGCCGAACAGGCGCTGCCGGCCGAGGTCGCGGTGTTCGCCGCCGCCGTCGCCGATTGGCGGGTCGAGCAGGTAAGCCGCAGCAAGATCAAAAAGCAGGAGGGGCGGCCGCGCGCGCTGGCGCTGGTCGAAAACCCCGACATCCTCGCCACCATCGCGCATCTGAAAAGCAATCGGCCGCGTCTCGTCATCGGCTTTGCCGCGGAAACCGACGACGTGGTGGCGAACGCCAAAGCCAAGCGCATCAAAAAGGGCTGCGACTGGATTTTGGCCAACGACGTATCGCCCGAGACCGGCATCATGGGCGGCGACAGCAACACCATTCATCTGATCACCGCGACTTCGGTCGAATCCTGGCCGCCGCAGTCGAAGGACGCGGTTGCCGGCGAGCTGGTCGAACGCATCGCTGCGGCGCTGAGGGGCGAAGAAGCGTGAGCGGGGAAACCGTCGACGTTCGCGTGCTGCGCTTGCCGCATGGCGCCGACTTGCCGCTGCCGGCCTATCAGAGCGCGCTGGCCGCCGGGCTCGATCTCCTCGCCGCGGTGCCGGCGCAAGCGCCGGTGACGATCGCGCCGGCCGGCCGCGCCATGATCCCGACCGGCATCGCCATCGCGCTGCCGCCTGGCAGCGAAGGCCAGATCCGGCCGCGCTCCGGGTTGGCGGCGCGTCACGGCATCACCGTGCTCAATACGCCCGGCACCGTCGACGCCGATTACCGCGGCGAGGTGCAGGTCATTCTGATCAATCACGGCGCCGAGCCGTTCGTCGTCAGCCGCGGCATGCGCGTCGCCCAGCTCGTCATCGCGCGCGTTACGCGCGCCGCGCTGATCGAGGTCGACAATTTGGACGCGACGGCGCGCGCCGCCGGCGGCATCGGCTCGACGGGGATGTCGTAACGCGGAATCCCGTTCCGCTCATTCCCGCGAAAGCGGGAATCCAGAGGGTTGAAAAGAGCTGGGTCCCCGCTTTCGCGGGGACGAGCGGGAGCTAAACTGCCACCGCGCCCGCGTTCACGATCTGGACTCTTTCGGCGCGATTCCCGTTGAGGGTAAAGTGGACCGATTCGCCGGCGGCGGTGGGCCGGCAGAGGCAAAGGGGCATGCCGGACACGATCCGGGAGAGCGGGGGCTCGGCTCGTCCGCGGCTGGGCGGATTCCGGACGGCGGACGCGCTTGCCGCCGCCGCGATGGCGCTCCCGGGGGGCTCGCTTGCGCCGGCGCATGCCGAGGAGCTGCCGCTCTTCGATCTGCGCTATCTCGCGCTCAACGCGTATCGCGGCTTCGGCAGCCACGAGCTCGCGATCCTTATTCCGATGCTCGGCCTCGTCGCCTTCGCCGCGGTCACGGCCGTTTTGCTGGTGCGCGCGCGGGCGCGCGCCGCGCGCGTCGAATCCGTGTCGCGCGACGAGATCGCCGGCTTGCGCGACCGGCTCGACCGCGCGCAGGCGCTGCTGTTGTCCGAACGCCAGGTCTTCGTCGATTGGCCGGCGGCGTCGCAAAATCCCGGCATCGAAGGCGATCCCGAAATTTTGGGCGTGCCCGCGCCGCATCGCGTGTTGGCGTTCGGCAGCTGGCTCGATGCCGCCAAAGCGACCGAGATGGAGCATGCGGTCGAGGCGCTGCGCACAAATGGCGAGCCTTTCGCGCTGATGCTGACGACGCTGTCCGGCCGCCACATCGAAGCCTATGGCCGCGCTATCGGCGGCCGCGCCGTGCTGCGGCTCAAGGACGCCGGCGAGACCACGCGCGAGCTGGTGCAGCTCGCCGCGCATCACCGGAAACTGCGCAGCGAAAGCGCGGCGCTGCGCACCTTGATCGAGACGCTGCCGTCGCCGGCCTGGACGCGCGACGCGGTCGGCCGGCTCACCTTCGTCAATTCCGCCTACGCGCGCGCCGTCGAAGCGCGCGACGGCGCCGACGCGGTCGAACGCTGCCTCGAACTCCTCGACAGCGCCGCGCGCGACACCATCGCGCAAGCGCGCGCGGCAGGCGGCGCCTATGCGGGCCGGCTCCCGGTCGTGGTCGCCGGCGCGCGGCACAGTTTCGACGTGCTCGAATTTCGCATCGCGACCGGCAGCGCCGGCATCGGCACCGACGCCACCGAAGCCGAGACCATGCGCAGCGCGCTCGGCCGCCTCATCGCCGCGCACCGCCGCATCCTCGACCAGCTGCCGATCGGCGTCGCCAGCTTCGATTCCGGCCAGCGGCTCACGTTCTACAATGCCGCGTATCGCGCGCTTTGGGATCTCGATGCCGCCTATCTCGACCAGGGCCCGACCGACTCGGCGCTGATCGAAGATTTGCGCGCTGCCCGCAAGCTGCCGGAGCAGATGGATTTCCGCAATTTCCGCGCCTGGAAGGCGCAGCTGCACGAGGCCT
>JASHWN010000135.1 GCA_030044035.1 Xanthobacteraceae bacterium | reverse complement strand
TTGTTGGCGAAATCGTGGTGCAGCGGCCGGCCGGCGGCGGCGAGACGAAACATCAGCACCACCATGATGCCGGCGACCACCGCCAGCGCCGCGGACATCGGCAGGCTGATGGTGGAAACCAGCGCGATCGCCGCCACGGTGGCGACGCAGGGCGGCAGCACGTTCCAGACGAACATGTTCTCGGCCGTGAACACCGCGTTCGAGGTGGCGGTGACGCGGCTCGTCAGCATGCCGGGCAGCCGGTCGGCAAAATAGCTCGGCGAGTGGCCGAGCAGATGCCGGAACAGATCGCGGCGCAGGTCGCCGGTGACCGCGACGAAGGTGAAATTGGCGATCCAGCTCGCCACTCGCCACAACAGGTTATCGGCCGCGATCAGCGCGCCAAGGACAAAGAAGGCGGTCCAGACGTCGGCGGTCGCCCCGCGCGACAGCGTGTCGACCAGGAATTTGACGCCGTATTGGGTGCACACCGAGCAGGTGACCGCACCCAGCACCGCGGCAAGGATGGCGCCATGGGCGAGCGGGCGCAGGCGCAGATAGCGGAAAATGAACGGTAGGGGACTGCTTGCATAACTGCAAAGATCGGCCATGCGCGATGGTCCCTTGCGTTGCGGTCTTGCGGGGCTGCCCCCATCATCACAACGCCGGAAAGTCGAAAACTATCCGCCAGAGGTGGCGGACCGGCGTGGTGGTCGTCGTCGGACGAGCCAAAACGTCGCCGATTCCTCCATCGATCTCGCTCGCTCCTGTTCATGGCGTCGGTAGGCCATCGGTCTGGCGCGCGCGGTCAATGGGGCGGGCTGTTTCCTGACTGTCGAACGAGATTACCGACGCCGAAACCGCACGAAAGTTCCATGGTCGGCAAAAAATAAGTTTCTTGATCAATTGCTTGGTTGGGCTGAAAAAATCCCCATCTTGGACCTGGTGTTTTTGGTGTCGGCGCGGGGTGACGGACCTCACAACATTCAGGAAGGTGGAGAGATGCATATCGCTCAAGTTGCGCCGTTGACTGAAGCGATCCCTCCGAAACTTTATGGCGGTACCGAACGCGTGGTGTCGTGGCTCACCGAAGAGCTGATCGCGCTCGGCCATGACGTGACGCTGTACGCCAGCGGCGATTCGGTCACCTCGGCAAGGCTCGAGGCGGTGTGGCCGCGGGCCTTGCGGCTCGACGGCGCGGTGCGCGATCCCAACGCGCTGCATATGCTGATGCTGGAGCGGGTGTACCGGCGCGCCGGCGATTTCGATTTCCTGCACTTCCATCTCGACTATCATCCGTTCTCGCTGTTCTCGCGGCAGTCCACGCCGTTCGTTACCACGCTGCACGGGCGGCTTGATCTGCCGGAGCATCAGCCGGTGTTCGATACGTTCTCCGATATTCCGGTGGTTTCGATTTCCAATTCGCAGCGGCGGCCGCTGCCGCAGGCGCATTGGGTCAGCACCGTCCATCACGGCTTGCCCGAGCTTTTGTTGACACCGCGGCCGGTGAAGCCGTCGTACTTCGCCTTCCTGGGGCGCATCGCGCCGGAAAAGGGCGTCGATCGCGCGATGCGCATCGCGCAGCATTGCGGCATGCCGCTCAAAATCGCCGCCAAGGTCGACAAGGTCGATCGCGAATATTTCGATGAGCAGATCCACCCGCTGATCAAGGAAACCAAAGCCGCCTATATCGGCGAGATCGGCGACAAGGATAAATCGAAGTTCCTGAGCGGCGCCGTCGCGCTCCTGGTGCCGATCGACTGGCCGGAGCCGTTCGGTCTGGTCATGATCGAAGCCATGGCTTGCGGCACGCCGGTCATCGCCTTCAATCGCGGCTCGGTGCCGGAGATCATCGATGACGGCATCACCGGTTTCGTGGTCGAGGACGTGGAAGGCGCGATCGGCGCGGTCGACCGGCTCGGCCAGCTGTCGCGCGAAAAAATCCGCAAGCAGTTCGAAAAGCGCTTCACCGCGCGCCGCATGGCGCAAAATTATCTTGCGATCTACCGCAGCCTCGCCGACCGGATCGCGCCGCATCTGCGCCTGGTTGCCGACGACGCGCCGGCGCTGTAGCGGCCATTTTCCCGTCATCATCCGTGCAAGCGGATGATCCAGTAATCACCTTCGGTGCGGCGTTTACTGGATGCTCCGCTTTCGCGGAGCATGACAGCCGAAGGCGACGGCCATTGGACATCAGTCCTCCTCCTCCGCCGGCCGCGTCTCCGGCATCATCAGAAACACCGCCGCAAATCCCACGAGCGCGATGATTGCCAATCCGGCGAACGCCCAGGGGCTGCCGAAATGGTCGCTGATCAGGCCGGCGAGCGTCGCGCTGATCGAGGCGCCGATGCCGACGAACGTGCCGACAATGCCCTGGCCGAGATTGAAATGGCCGGTGTCGCGCGTCAGATCGGCGACGACGAGCGGCACCAACACGGCGAACACCGCGGCCGTGACGCCGTCGAGCAGCTGCACGGCGACCAGCAGCAGCGGATTGCCGACGACGGCGAACAAAAGGCCGCGCAGCGGCAAGGCGGCAAAGCCGATGAGCAAAAGCGGCCGGCGCCCCCACGCTTGCGCCCGTTCGCCGATCCAGGGCGACAGCGCCGCAACCACGATCTGGGGCACCACGATACAGGCGGCGATCAAAACGGTCGCCCAACGGGCCGAACGCATGGTCAGCACACTGCCCATCAGCGGCAGCATGGCGGCGTTGGCGAGGTGAAACAACAGCATGCAGCCGGCCAAGATCAAGAGCGGCCGGTTTTGCATGAGCGCGCCGGGCCGGATCGGCGGCTTGTGGCGCTCGGGCGGCGGCGCGCCATGGGCGCGTTCCGGATCGATTTCGCCCGCCGCGATGTAGCGCAGCGCCCACAGTGCCGGAAGGAGCAACAACACGGTGACGCCGAACACCGCGCGCGCCGACAACAGATAACCGAGGGCGCCCATGGCCGCCGCGGCGAGACCGTTGCCGATCGAGGCAAAGCGCGCGTTGCGGCCCAGCCGGGCGCCAATTGCCGCATGGCCGACGAGACCAAGGCTGATGGCGGCGATCGCCGGGCCAAGCACACAGCTGGCGAGCGCGTGCAGGACCGAAGCCGATAGCACGATCGGAAAAATTGGAAGCGCCGCGTAGGCCAACGCGCTGATGCAAATCGCCGCTACCGCAATGGCGGCGACGCGGCGTTCGGATCGCGCGGCGTCGACCAGCGCGCCGCCCGGCATTTGCCCGATCAGCGACACGAAGCCGGCGGCGGACAGCACCAGACCGATATCGACCTGGGTCCAACGCTGCGCCGTCAGATAGACCGAGACGAACGGACCGAACCCGGTCTGCACGTCGGCGACAAAAAACACGAACCAATCCAGCCCGCGCAGGCTTTGCCGCGACGGCGGCGGCACGCGGCGGCGCTGACGTCCTGCGACCGGCGCTTCGAGCTTGTCTTTAGGGACGACGGCGACGCCTCGTCGATCGCTGGCACGCCGTGAGGGTTGCGCAGGCAGGGTCTACTCCAGCGAATGAGCTAATCGGCAAACGGCAACGATTCGAGCTTGCCGAGCGCGCCAAGCACGACGACGGGCTTGCCCTCCTGGTATTCGGGTGCCGCCTTGACCTGATCGCGGGTCAGTTCGAGCGTGATCCGTGCGCCTGGTTTGCCCGGTGGCGGAAAGTGCAGCGCGTTCCAATCGACCGCGATCTTGCGGCTGCCGACGCCGAGAAAGCCGCCGAAATCGATAATTGCCGCGCGCACTTGGCCGGTGCGGTCGACCAGCACGTCGACGATCCGGCCCATATTCTCGTTGGTGGCGCTGAGCACTTCGCGGCCGAGAACGCCTTCGACCTCGTGGTTATCCAGGACCGTGATTTCAGGAGTGGCCGGTGCCGGCTGCGGGTTGCCGCCGGGGTTCGTCGCTTCTTCGCCGAAGGCGATGGAACTCGCGGCCACAGCGGCGCAGAGCAGGGCGGCAAGCATTGCGGCCAGCCGCGCCGCTGGCCTCGATCGCTGATCCCCGCGCATGATCTCTCCTCCAGGTGGAAAAATTCCGTCCATTAAGAAGCCGCCTGAACTCTGCTGGGTTCCAAGCCGCGAACGAGCCGCGGCGCGTCGCATCGTCTAAGTCAGGAGAAAAAGACGACGGAGACCCGGATATCGCCGTCGATCCGCGGCGTATCGAGCGAAATGGTATCGCGGTGCCGGCGGATCCGAAGATCGACGTTGGACGTGCCGAGTTGCAGATTGCGCAGGATCACTTCGTCGAGAAACGGCGGCAGTTGCGGATTACACAGCCGAATTTCGCCGTTGAACGGATCGAATTGCAGGCCGAGCGAGGCTTCGAGCAAGGTGAACGGCGTAGCGCTGGCCCAGGCCTGCGGCGAGCAGGCCACCGGATAGAGCGTCGGCCCGTGGCCGCGCTGGCGGCGGAAGCCGCAGAACAGTTCGGGCAAGCGCCGCAGATCCATGTAGGTGCCGGCCGTGAACAGACCTTCGCACAGAGTGGCGATAGCGGCCTTTTGACCGTAGCGCGCCAGGCCGAGCGCGATCAGCGCGTTGTCGTGCGGCCAGATCGAACCGTTGTGGTAGGACATCGGATTGTAACGCGCTTCGCCCATGGCGACGGTGCGGATGCCCCAGCCGGAAAAGAAATGCGGCTGCAATAATCCGGCGGCGACGCGCGCCGCCCGATCGGGCGCGGCGATGCCGCTGAACAGCACTTGGCCGGCATTCGAGGTGCGCACCCGGCACGGTTCTTTGTCGCCGTCGAGCGCCAACGCATAGGTTTCGATTTCGGGGCACCAGAATGCCGCTTCGAAGCGCTCGGCGAGCCGGCGCGCTTGCTCTATCAGCCGGTCCGCAGTCTCGTCGCGGCCGAGCCGTCGCGCGCAGGTCGCCGCCATGCGCTTTGCGGCGTAGACGTAGGCTTGCACCTCGGCGAGCGCGATCTCGCCTTCGGCGAGACATCCGTCAGCGTGGAAGATCGCGTCGTAAGAATCCTTCCAACCCTGGTTGGCGAGACCCTGCTCGTTCGCCCGCTGGTACTCGACGAAGCCGTCGCCGTCGGGATCGCCCGGCCCATCGATCCAGTTCAGCGCCGCCTCGATGTTCGGCCAAAGCTCGGCGAACATGTCGCAATCGCCGGTGCGTTCGACATAAAGTCCGGCCAACAGAACGAACAGCGGCGTGGAATCGACGCTGCCGTAATAGAGGCCGAACGGCACCTCGCGCAGCGCCGCCATCTCGCCGCCGCGCATTTCGTGGAGGATTTTTCCCGGCTCGGCGTCGGCCAGCGGATCGGTGGTTTTGGCCTGATAGGCGGCGAGCCGGCGCAGCACGCCGCGGGCGATGTCGGGGCTCCACCACAGCATCTGCAGCGCCGTGATCAGGCCGTCGCGGCCGAACGTGGTCGAAAACCACGGAATACCGGCATAGGGGTAGGGTCCTTGCGGCGTGTCCGTGGTCAGGATCGCCAGGTCCGCGGCCGAGCGGCACAGCATTTCGTTGAAGCGGTCGTTCGACGTCTGGACCGAGGTGCGGTGGCGCGCCGAGCAGCGCAATTCGCGGCGCGCCGCGATCAGTCCGCGCAGGAACGGCAGCGGCCGCGGCTGCGCCACGTCGCAACTCACCGCGGCGAAGATCGGATGTGTGTCGCCGGGCTCGAGATGCAGGTCGTAGACGGCGCCGTCCATCGCCAGCCGATGCGGCGGCGGATCGAACGTCAGCGCGGTGCGCCGCAGCTTGGCGTCGAGGCCGCGATAGCTGAGGACCACCTGATCGTCGCCGCGCACTTTGGTGGTGGCGCTGCCGCGGCGTTCGCGCTTGGCACCGCGGACCTCGAACAGATCGGCAAAATCGTTGCCGAACAGGATCGCCACCTGCAGGTCGACCGGCCGATCGCCGTAATTGCGCACGCGCAGTCGTTGATAGGCGGTGCCCCGCCACAGGAACACCGTGCGCAGAATGTGCACGCTGTCCCTTTCCAAAAGGATGCGCCCATCCGAGATGATGTCGGGATTGGTCAGGTCGACGAACAGCGCCGAGTTGTCGTCGCGCAGATTGGAGCCGAGCAGCAGCGGCCGCGCACCGTTCACCAGAACTTCGAAGCGGCACAAATAGCGCGTGTCGAGATGGAACAGGCCGGCCGAGCGTCCTGAGGCGGCGGCGATGTCGCCGCGGCTATCGAGGACCACGAACGTGTCGCCATATTTGAGCGTGCGCGGCGGTCGGCCGTCAGCCTGGGTCGCCGTGATGTAGAAGGGACCTTCCGACGGAGCCTCTGCGGTCACTGTCTGGGCGGCGCTGATTTGTGGATTCATCGGTCGGCTTGGGTGTCCGGTTCGGTCGGATACGTCAATGGGTGAACACTGCGCCACAGTGTCATTGGCCGCGGCCGCCAAAACGAGTCGGGACTCGCGCGGTTCCGCGCGCCGCTGCCGGCGGCTATCGATCACGCCTTTACGGTTTGATGCCGTCGCGGTGAATGACGTCGACAACTCGCATCGCGATGGGGTCGACCACCACTACATCGTCGGCAACCATGGCGTATTTGAGGACCCGAACGCTAAAATCGTCAACCTGGCCGGGATCGCTTGGCTGAGCAGGCAAGTCATGCAGCACGAGCGAGGGTGGAACCGGAGCGCCGACCACTGCCGGCACGGCGGAGGCGGCCGAGCGCACCCGCTGCCGCGCGACTGACTCATAGATAGCGTGCCGCTGCTGCGGGCTAAGCACCGTCACTTGTGCCACGGAACCGGACGGCGCCACCGCCTCGTCCGGACCGATCGCCTGGGCGGCGGCGCCCTTCGCGCCCAAGAGCGACGCCAATAGCACCAAGCTTGAAAGCCAAAGCCTCGCGGTCATGGGAAGCTCCTCTCGCGAGCAAACGCATGACCGGCGCCTTGGGTCCCTCCGACGGTCTCCCGGCCGACACCCGCCGTCGACTGCCCTCGCCGAGGCCGGCGAAATCCGCGGATTGCGACCAATTGGCTCGGCGTGGGGGCTAGGCGGAACTCGCTAAGGCCGAGCGATTGTCCTAACATGTCCTAACATAAAGAAAATCAACCCGAGAACTCGCTAAAGGGGGAAAACAGATGGCGACGGTATCCACCACGGCTGACACGCAAGCGACCGCGAGTTCAGCCACACGCTGGACCCAGCTCATCTTGTGCATCGCCTGCATGATCTTGATCGCCAACCTGCAATACGGTTGGACCTTCTTCGTCAATCCGATCAACAAGGCGCACGGCTGGTCGCTGGCCCAGATTCAGTTCGCCTTCAGCGTTTTCATTGCGCTCGAGACATGGATGACGCCGATCTGGGGGTGGATCGTCGATAGTCTCGGCGGACGGCTTGGGCCGAAGCTGATGATTGCCTTCGGCGGCATCACGGTAGCGCTCGGCTGGATCATCAATTCCCGCGCCGAATCGTTGGAGATGCTGTATCTCGGAGCGGTAATCGGCGGCACTGGTGGCGGCGCGGTGTACGCGACCTGCGTCGGCCAGGCGGTCAAATGGTTTCCCGACCGCCGCGGCCTTGCGGTGGGCCTGACGGCGGCCGGTTACGGCGCCGGCACCGCGCTTACGGTTATTCCGATCATCACGGTCATCAATTCGGCCGGCTACCAGGCCGCATTCTTCTGGTTCGGTCTGGTCCAGGGCGGGCTGGTCTTTGTGCTGGCGTGGTTTCTGCGCGGGCCCGAACCGGGTGAGATGGTCGGCATAGCGGCGCCCAAGGTGGCGCAGAGCACACACAGCTACACGCCATTGCAGGTCCTGAGCACGCCGGTGTTTTGGCTGCTCTACATCATGTTCATCATGGTCTCGGCGAGCGGGCTCATGGCCACGGCGCAGTTGGCGCCGATTGCCAAGGACTTCGACGTCGGCAGCGTCGTCATCCTGTTCGGTCTGACCACGCTGAGCCTCGCCGGCATCGTCGACAATATCTGCAACGGCGGAGCGAGACCTCTATTCGGCTGGATTTCCGACCACATCGGCCGCGAATACACGATGGCGATCGCGTTCGGTCTCGGCGGCGTTTCGTATTGGCTGCTCGGGACTCTCGGCCATGCGCCGTGGGCGTTCGTGGTGTTCGCGGCGCTGATCTTCCTGACCTGGGGCGAGATTTTCAGCCTGTTCCCGTCGACCTGCACGGACACCTTCGGCACCAAGTTCGCCACGACGAACCTCAGTCTGCTCTATACGGCGAAAGGTGCCTCGGCGTTTCTGGTCCCGGTGGCGAACCTCGTGAAATCGGCGACCGGCGGCTGGCACATGGTGTTCGTCGTCACCGCGATTATGAATTTCATCGTGGTGGCGCTGGCGCTGTTCGCGCTCAAGCCGCTGCGCCAGAAGTTCATGCGCGGCTGAGCCGGCCATCGCCGGGCGGCTTCCAGCGGTCGACCGAGCAGTTGGAGCGGGGGCCTCAAGGCCCCCGCTTTCTTTCCCAAGCCGGTTGGACTGACCGGGACGGCTGACAATCCGCCCTTGTCCCTGTGCCGGCTCTGGCATAATGTATTCCAACATGAGTTCAAGCGCTTCCATCTTGCATAAGCGGCGCCCCGATGTGGCGCCGGGTGAACCTGCGGAGCGGCGCGTCGCCGTGGACCCGCTGGCGAGTCCCGCAAGCCTCAAGCGGCAGGCCTACGCGGCGCTCAAGAACGCCATCGCCGCCATGGACGTGTACGGCAGCCGCGCCGAGATCCGGCTCGACGAGCGGCGCCTGGCGGCCGATTTCGGCATCAGCCGCACGCCGGTGCGCGAGGCGATGGCGCAGCTCGAGCGCGAGGGTTTTGTGCGCTCGGAGCCGCGGCGCGGCGTCTATGTGGTGCGCAAGAGCAAGCGCGAAGTGATCGAGCTGATCACGGTATGGGCGGCGCTGGAAGGCATGGCGGCGCGGCTGATCACCCAAGAGGCCACCAGCGAGGAGATCGCATCGCTGCGCCGCATGTTCGCGACCTTCGAAAACGGCGCGGTGCGGGCGCATCTCGACGAATATTCGCAGCTCAACATCGAGTTTCATCAGACCATCATCCGGCTGAGCCGTAACGAGGCGCTGATCCATCTCGCCGAGAACCTGTTCACCCATATGCGGATGATCCGGCGCAAGACCATCGGCGAGAAAGACCGCGCCGACCGCTCGATCCGCGATCACATCCACATCATCGAAGCGCTGGAAGCGCGCGACACGGTGCGCGCCGAGAGCTTGGTGCGCGACCATGCGCTCGGCCTCGCCGAGCACGTGGCGAAATACGCCGGCTATCTGGATTGAATATGAATCCGCCCCGTCACCCTGAGGTGCGAGCGAAGCGAGCCTCGAAGGGCGACGGCCCGGGCGCTCGGGCCGCATCCTTCGAGGCCCGCCTTTGGCGGGCACCTCAGGATGACGGGAACCACGAAGGAGATTCCCATGGCTGAAGCCGCAGTACAGAGCATCAGTGCCAACACGCCGGAAGCCGAACGCGAGCTGACCGACGGATTCCACCTCCTGATCGACGCGCTCAAGCTCAACGGCATCGAGACGATCTACGGCGTGCCCGGCATCCCCATCACGGATTTCGGCCGTATGGCGCAGGCCTCCGGCATCCGCGTGCTGTCGTTCCGGCACGAGCTGAATGCCGGATATGCGGCCGCAATCGCGGGCTTTCTGACCAAGCAGCCGGGCGTCTGTCTCACCGTGTCGGCGCCGGGCTTCCTCAACGGATTGACGGCCCTGGCGCACGCCACCACCAACTGCTTTCCAATGATCCAGATCTCGGGGTCGTCCGAGCGCGAGATCGTCGATCTGCAGCAGGGCGATTACGAGGAGATGGACCAGCTCGCCATCGCCAAGCCGCTGTCCAAGGCGGCATTCCGCGTGCTGCATGCGCAGGATATCGGCATTGCTCTCGCGCGAGCGATCCGCGCGGCGGTTTCGGGGCGTCCCGGCGGTGTCTACCTCGATCTGCCGGCGAAGTTGTTCGGCCAGGTCATGGACGCCGAGGCCGGACGCAAGTCTCTGGTCAAGGTGATCGACCCGGCGCCGGCGCAGCTTCCGGCGCCCGAGGCGGTCAAGCGCGCGCTCGATGTGCTCAAAAGCGCCAAGCGCCCGCTCATCATCCTGGGCAAGGGCGCGGCCTACGCGCAGGCCGACGACACGATCAAGAGCTTCGTCGAGAAGAGCGGCATTCCTTTCCTGCCGATGAGCATGGCCAAGGGCCTGTTGCCCGACACGCATCCGCAATGCGCCGGGGCGGCGCGCTCGACCGTGCTGCGCGACGCCGACGTCGTGATGCTGATCGGTGCCCGTCTCAACTGGCTCTTGTCGCACGGCAAGGGGAAGGCGTGGGGCGAAGCGCCGAAAAAATTCGTCCAGGTCGACATCGAGCCCAAGGAGATGGATTCCAACGTCGAGATCGCCGCTCCGGTGGTTGCCGACATCGGCTCCGCCGTCGCCGCCTTGCTCAGCGGCATGGGCAGCCACTGGCCAACTCCGCCCGCCGACTGGATCAACACCGTCACATCCAAACGCGACGAGAACATCGCCAAGATGGCGCCACGCCTGATGAACAACAATTCGCCGATGGATTATCACGGCGCGCTCGG